>CAKZQV010000118.1 GCA_937141895.1 uncultured Verrucomicrobiota bacterium | reverse complement strand
GTGAAGGAATGCTATGCCAACTGGAAGTGGCGCCGGAAAAAGGAATTCAGGATTGATGATTATGTGACCAGCGGAATGGGGATGGGCTGGTGTGCTGCCCGTGAAAACCGACAGTTTGAGGTGGAATTTTGGAATAAAATTCGAACGATGGGGCAAAACCAACCATACCTGAAGCATCTTATTGATGCTGCCGAGGCCGCTGCCGGATTCATCGAAATAAAAACAGAACGGGAAGAGGGGCATGGCGGCTCGGGGTGGGTGGCCTGGGTCTTGCATTCTCAACGGGAGCAGAAAGAGGCCTTCGTGGAGCTCGTGAATTCAGTGATTGATGGTTGGGAACCTGAGTCTGGATGCAATCGGGATGAGCTGGTTATAGCTTTGCAAAATGTCGCCAAAGCTATACATGACGCTGAGGGGGATTACCTCGAATATCCAGAAGTTGATGATGTTGAAGCCGTTCAGCAACAATGGTTGGTGTACAAAAATGCGGCTTGCGATCTTTTTCATCGGATCAATCCTGTGATTTCCCGCCTTGAGTGGGAGTGCTGGATGAATAAAGAACGGATCAAGCAGCTTAATGCCGTGGAAGAAATGATGACGTATTAATGAGGAAAATCATGGGGTGGCAGAGAGTAAAACATATGGGTGATGGGGAGATTCACATGATGGGAGTTTATACGATTTGGGCTTTTTGTAATCACTGCGGTGATGAATTTTGCGCCTTGGTTCAGCAGCGGATTGATGTTGAAACGGACAATAAAAAGTTTTGCCCGTCTTGCGGGAAACAACTGAACTATGAGCAGCCAGGAAGTATAAAGTTCGATTACTCACATCCCTCTTCAGAGAAAACGATTAAAATTGACCATGAATTAATGAACTGTGCGGTATGTGATCATTCCTTGCTTTTTGCCGGCAGGGATCGGATCCGCCATATTCATTTGGATTTCCAAAAGGGGGAGACGGTGACTGGCTTTATCGTCCCGCTTTGCTGTTCGTGCATAGAGGGGCTTCCAGTTGATGAAATCGCTCAATCGGTGAGTGCGTGGCAAAATCAGCGGAATATCGCCGGGTATAGGTTTTCCTTCGAAGAGGTTCAGAATGCATTGAAAGCATTACTTGAAGAGATTAATAACCCTGAATAAATCCTGGTTGTCAGTGAACGAGACTCACTATTTTATGGAAAGACCCTGTTCGTCCTGATCAGTAGAGTATCCTTCTATTCCTGTTTTTTCTAAGACGTCTTTTGTCCGCCTTCATTAACGGAGGCGGACAATGTGTTTATGGAAAGATCACTACAGTCAGGATGAGCTGTTGGGTTCAACTGCAACGCTGATACAGCAGCTTAAAGTGTTTCGGCGCCAGTGCCGTTTTGCGAAGTCAGGAACCATGGATGACTACACGCGGTGGTTGATGGAAACGCTGTCGTTTAATCGGTTAAATCGATTTGTCGATCAACTTTTGGATGTAGCAAGGCGTTGCGTGTCAATGCGCCCTGTTGTGGCGCAAATATTATTGCAGTTGGAATTAAAGGATATTCTACCGGACCGTCGGCTTCAGATGAAATACCTGCAGAACACTGCAAACGTCGCGAAAGCCATTCCTCCTGATACTCCAGGTATTTATGACGGATACCCCGTCAAACTTGAAAAAGCGCATGTATAACTGAACCGTAAATAAGGAGAAAATTATGTATCAGGTAATGTGGCCCCTACACTCGAATTGGATGAACGTTGCTGCCATGGCTTTGGTGGGATTTGCCATTGTGATGCGGGCCTCATCGTGGAAGGACAAATGGAAACGCTTTAATATTCCGTGGTCGTGGGCCGCATTGGCGCTCGTTGGGGGATATCTGTTCTTTATTGGCCACAACGCCTGGCTCTACGTTCAGAATGAGATGAATGCACCGTTGCGGCACGAACTGAGTCTTCGTGAGTTTGAGTTAGCTCAGGCAGCCGTGACCAATAACATCGCTCAGCTTCTGGAAGAGGAGGTGGAGT
This sequence comes from uncultured Verrucomicrobiota bacterium, assembly GCA_937141895.1. Classification (GTDB taxonomy): domain Bacteria; phylum Verrucomicrobiota; class Kiritimatiellia; order Kiritimatiellales; family Pontiellaceae; genus Pontiella. The sequence continues at coordinate 5,356 of CAKZQV010000118.1, read as the reverse complement.
TCAAGAATCCTGAAAAGTTGTTTGATTTTAACTTTCATGGCGCCGCAACGTTGAGAGAGGTGATGATCAGTTCCCTGGATATATATGTACAGGATGATGCTGAGCCAAGCGACGAGCTGGAGCGGATTCAGGAGCGGCTTTATGAAATCCCCTGGACCTATGCGTATATCGAGGGCTGGTGGGAGGAGTGTTATCTGGATATCGGGTTCCTGATCCTTTTGGTCCTCGCGTATTGGGTCTTCAAGGAAGATGAAGGCGATGAAACTGAACACGTAGAGCTGGAGGCGTCAGAGGATGTCTAGCCGGGTTGCAGAGGTCCACCGCACTACCGAAGAAACGGATGTGTTGATTCGGTTGAATATTGATGAGTGTGGTAGCGTCAATGTTGACACGGGGGTCGAAGTCATGGACGTTCTGCTGAATGCCATGGCCGAAAACGCGGGGTGAGAGCTTCTGGTGAATGCAAAGGGCGATATTGAAGTCGATTACCATCATTTGGTGGAGGATCTCGCACTGGTTCTTGGAAGTACGTTGAAAAAGTGTCTTGGCGACTATGTAGGAATCCGGCGGTACGGCTTCAGTATTGAAGATACAATGGGTGGTTCTATAGAGGTCGCTGTGGATTTAGGTGCGCGGCCTTACTTTGTTTACAACTCGGAAACCCGATTCAGGTTGATTGATGAATTGGATCCAACGTTGCTTAAGCATTTTTTTAGATCCTTCAGTGATTCTGCGAGAATGAATCTTCATATCACACAGAAGGGGGACTATCCTTTGCCGCTTACGACATTCAGAGACATGTTTGCTTGTGTTGGCAAGGCTGTGGCTATGGCAGCTGAAATTGATTCCCGAGCTCCAAATCAGTTGCATACGAGCAAAGGACAATTTGGGTGAGGAGTTTGAGATGGATAACAACATGCTATTGAACGTTATGGAGACAACTGATGGTGCTCCTGTGGAATTTGATCTGAAAGCCCAAGGGAACCTGTTGCTGTGCGGGGGGAGCATGTATGGTCGCACCATTTTATTAAATGCCCTGATATACCAGCTTGCCAGTAGAATGCGCCGATCGGATATACGTTTTCTCATGATGGGCATCGAGGATAATTCTCTGTCGTGCTATGAGGAACTTCCCCAGCTGGAAATGCCGATAATTACGCATCCAATGGAATGTGCGCGCATGCTGATGTGGGTTGTGCGGGAAATGGAGGAACGATACAGAGTATTCAAACGATTCGGAGTTCCAGATATAGACGAATTCAATGCGCTTTCATTTGATGAAAAGATTACTGAGTGTGATTCAAGTGAGGACATGCCGGTCGCCAAAACCATGCCGCGCCTGATTGTGGTTGCTGCTGATCTCTATATCTTTCTTGAGGGGTACCAGGAATGGGTCATGCGTGCTTTGGCCTTATTGAATAAACGTTCCCTTGCAACAGGAATTCACCTCGTATTTTCTCAGCCAATGGATGAGGATACAACGATGGAAAGGCTGGCCGCATACGGGTTTCACAGTTGTGTAAAAGGTGATTTTCCAAACTTCGAGCATGGCAATGCTGAAAACTTGCTTCAGGGGCAGAAAGTGCGGATTGATGCGACGCTTGAAAATGATGGAGGTAATATATCAGGAATCTTCTCCTATGAAAGAGCCGATATTATGCAATGGGTAGATGTTGCAGGCATGTCAAGAGTTCGAGAGGCATTTGTCAATGAGTCGGGCATCATCTCTCTTGCCGTAGTTGATGATTACCTCCAGGGGAATGAGAAGTTGGATCTGTTAAGGGGGCTCACGGAAACGGAGGTGGATGTGAGTGATAGACTGGTATGCGCAGCAGCCCGGTTGATCCGACGCACAAAACTCGCATCAACGCATAACTTTAGTTTGAATTTGGGAATTTCTGACAGCAAAGCGATGGTATTGATGGATCGGCTTCTGGAGTTAGAGTTGATTTCCGGGGAACCTGGCGAGCCGAAGGCGTTGAATCAGGATTTGATTCTTGAATATATCAGAAATGCAAAGCGTTTGTGAAATGGGATGTAGCAATGGGTGATAGGTGTGTATCCGTAATAGTCATAGCCGATGACGATTATAATTTAGGGAAACTTCCCGAGAGCAATGCAGATTTGTTGATTTCCCTCGGAGATCTGTATGATTCAACCATAGAAAAGGTGCAACAGCTGTATTCCTGCTCAAAGGTTTTGGCAGTTCGGGGGAATCACGATTTTCCTGATCCGTTTCCCGATACCATTGATGACCTTCATGCCGGGATCATTGAGTATAAGGGTATTACATTCGGTGGGTTTTCCGGGAGTTGGAAATATAAATCCCGAGGTCACTATTTATACAAACAAAACGAAGTGCGTGACATCCTTAAAGATTTCCCTCCGGTGGATGTATTTGTAGCCCATAATTCTCCACGGGGAATTCATCAGCGGGATAATGATATTCATCAAGGATTTGATGCGTTTATTGAATACATTGAACGCACCCAGCCGCTGTATTTCCTTCATGGACATCAGCACTTCAATGCTGAAAGTATGCTTGGAAATACCAAAATTATCGGTGTGTATGGGGAAACCTTGTTATCTATTGGCTATTGGAATAACGCCGCACAGAATTCCGGGGTTTCTTTGCGAAGGTAATGAATGAATGACGGATGCGATAATTCGAGATAAAGGTCTCGGAATGCAGACGGTATGGTCGCTTTTTCCCTGAACTCAATCTGAGCTGGAATATATAAAGAAAGCAGTTCAGCTTCTTTCTCTGCAAGCTCGTTATAACTCAGCTTTCTTATGGCAGGGTGGGGGTAAAAGCGGAGGTCATCATGCGACCAGTTTTCATGCGCATAGTGATCGCCCTCGAGAAAATCCTGAAACCTGAGTAAAATGGTGTTGTTCGGGTTTGTCTCGGCAATGGCTTCCAAACGTTTCAGCTCAGTTCTCTTCTCGTTTTCAATATATTCTGAAGTCAGGGCCAGATGAACCCACCGGATCCTGTTCTCATTGATTCTTTTCAGTGCCGGATAAGACCACAGCCCGGCTGTCGCTACATGAAAATGCCGGTTGAGCTGACGCATCTGCAAAAAAGAATTGGTTCGAATTTTTCCGACGCTTCCGATTTTTCTATACATCTCGTCCATGCACTTCTCCCTGAATTTGAATTTCAATAATTATGCAGGACAAATCAAGTCCGGTTAATGGAGAAGTGTGACAGCCCCATGTGTTAGTGAACCCTTAACACATGGAGGATCACATGAAGTCATTCAACAAGGTCATTCTGATCGGCAACGTTGCCACCGAGGTGTCGTTGAATACCCTGAAATCCGGTTCGAAGGTCGCGGATTTCCGTTTGGCGGTAAACGAGCGCTTTAAAGATAAAGAAAGCAATCAGAAGGATCATGCGGTGTTTGTCACGATCGAAATCTGGGGCGGGCTTGCTGAATCCTGCTACAAGCATCTGGCTAAAGGACGCTCTGTGCTCATTGATGGCCGTCTGAAAATGAACGAATGGGAAAACGGCGAAGGTGAAAAGCGCAGTCGTCTGCTTATTACTGCCGAAAAAGTCGAATTCCTGGATTCGGCGGCCGCCGGTTAAGATCTGCCCTGATGTAGCTAGGCTATGTTTCTTTCACAAAATGAAAGTTGCCGGGTGTGCGTGATTGGAAGCCTGGTCGGAAAGGTGGAATCATATCGCCTTCCGACCGGGGACATTGCTGCAAAATACCAACTTAAACTCATAGAGGTCGTGCTTAGAGACGGTGAACGCATGCTTGGATTCGAAACAGTAACGATCGATGACCACACCTGGATGGCAAAAAATTGTAGGGATTATCTTAAGCCGGGAGGTGAGGTTGTAGTCGACGGGACACTGGATACGACGGTCGATTTCGGACTGTCACATCGAGGAACTATGAATATCACAGCCAAGTTGGTTGTAATAACCGGGAGCTAAAAAATGAATAAACAGGTTTTTGGAACGAAGGAATGGGCATCGTCAAATGTAAATATCCAAAGCGGCTGCCCGAATGATTGTCGCTACTGCTATGCAAAATCAATGGCCATTCGTCACAAACGCAAAACCCGCGACAACTGGAAAGAATCGGAAATCAATGCCGATAAGGTAAATAAGGGCTTTGCTAAACGGAAAGGAACCATCATGTTTCCGACTACACATGATATCACCATGGATAATCTGCTTGAGTGCATTACGGTTCTCCGGAGCATGCTCAAAGCTGGTAACCGGGTGCTGGTTGTAACTAAACCAGAGCAGGAATGCATTCTCGGGCGGGGATGTAAGTTGGAGGAATTTCGGGATCAAATTCTCTTCCGCTTTACAATCGGGGCCGCCGATGACTCAGTATTGCGTTTTTGGGAGCCTGGAGCTCCTAGCTTTTCAACTCGCCTCGCAGCTCTCGAAGTAGCTCGGAATAGCTATGGATTTGCGACCAGCGTGTCCTGCGAGCCGATGCTCGACAACCGGATTGAGGATGTGATTGAGGCTGTTCTGCCTGACGTAAGTGATGCTGTCTGGATCGGTCTGCCTAACATGCTGAATCAACGCATTGCTATAAACTGCGGGGATGACGAAACCAAGGAGCGGGCAAAAGAGCTGATGGCTGGCTTTACGGACGAGCGCATTAAGGAACTCTATGCAAAATATGCCGACCACCCGAAAATCAAGTGGAAGGAATCCATCAAAAAGATCGTTGGCCTCGACATGCCCGATCAGGTCGGCCTGGATATCTGACCGGTTGCCAATATCTCGCAACGCCGCTCCTTTCTTGGGGCGGCGTTTTTGTGTTATTCCTAATTCTTTGGATTTTCTGTATTCTTTTCCAGCAGATAAAGGGCCGTCAGGATCGAAAGCGTTGCTTTATTTCCTTCAATCGCGGAGGAGGGGGCCTTGCCTTCGACGGCGTGGCTGTAAACCTCCATTACATATTTAATGACAGGGATTTCTTCCACGGCTTCCGTCTGCAGGTTCTGAAACCGTTCTGGCTCATCGTTGATCAACGCGATGGCACTGGCGAACTCTTCCGGTTTGATCTCTTTAAGGTTCATTTGCTGCCTCCCTGATTTGTCTGGATTTTGACGGTAGCTGTAGCGCGTTATTATTTCAACCGCCAAGGTCAATTTCAGTGTGTGGGGGATATCACCACATAATCTTTATAAGGGGATCGGCTTGCTGATGTGACAAAACGCTTATAGTATGAGCGTGTTATGTGCTCTGTGTCGAAATGGCGCAGGCGGTGGAGATTTCAAGGCGGGTGCTAATGAGTGGCAAAAAGGGGACATATGCGCCGGGGGCGCGGGTAATTATCAGGGATGCGGAGTGGCTGGTTCGGCGGGTTGACCG
>CAKZQV010000117.1 GCA_937141895.1 uncultured Verrucomicrobiota bacterium | reverse complement strand
GTCAGAGATCACCGAAGCGGATATTGAGGTCATCAGCACATCCATGCCGGCTCATGTGGTGCACTGGAAACACCTGTTGGTCAAACATGCCGGCGTCACTCACGCCTATCTCAACAAAGACACCTTTCCAGAGCGGCATAAATTCAAAGCCACCTTCAGGCGGAGTATCGAAATGTATCGACTGAAGGAAGAACAACGGGAAGTGTTAAACCGTAAATACAGAACCGAAGAGACATTTCCCTCGGAAGTTCCAGAATAATCCTGCTAGATTTTCCAGAGATTGGAAAAGCAACCATGCCCAGATTTAACTATATTGCACACGACATTAACGGCCAGGAAAAGTCCGGATCCATCAGCGCCGCGGATCAGTCCGCAGCCACGGAACAGCTCAAAAGCAAAGGACTGTTTCCAACCGAAGTAAAGGGCACCGATCTCAAACTTCCAACGGCTGGAAAAAAAGAGACCGTTAAAAGTAAAAGCCCGAGACTCAGCACGGAAATATACCTCCCCGCCGTCCTCACTCCGGTTCGCCCCAAACAACTGATGGTTTTGACGCGCCAGCTCGCTACCCTGATCCATGCGGGCCTACCTTTACTACGCGCGCTTCAGGTGCTGGAAAGGCAGGAGAGTAATGCCGCACTCAAAAAAGCCATCCGACAGATTGCAGATTCCATTGAGGGGGGCAGTACATTCGCCGATGCGCTGGGCGAACACCCTCGCATCTTTAACCGCCTCTACATCAACATGGTGAAAGCCGGAGAAGCCGGCGGGGTGCTGGATGTGGTGCTGGAACGGCTCGCCTCCTATATGGAAAAAGCCCAGAAACTGCGGAACCGGGTTAAAAGCGCCATGACCTACCCATTGGTCGTACTCCTTGCATCGAGTGCCATCATGATTTTCCTGATGGTCGCCATTATTCCAAAATTTGAAACCATCTTTGCCGACATGCTCGACGGCCGCAGCCTTCCGCCGCTGACGCTCTACGTCATGGGCATTAGCGAAAACATCAAAAACCACTGGCCGATTGGCCTCGGCGTGCTGATCGGCCTCTTTTTTCTGATGGTTCTGCTGAAACGATCCCATACGGGGCGTTACATGCTGGATTCAATTATCTTGTCGATTCCACCCTTTGGAAAACTGACTCGCTTTTCGGCCCTGGCCCGCTTTGCCCGCACGCTTGGAACCCTGATGGAGTCAGGCGTCCCTGTTCTCCAGGCCCTCACCATTGTGAAAGATACACTCAGCAATGAAATCGTATCCAGGGCCGTACAGGACATCCACGACAGCATCAAAGAGGGCGAACCGATGACGGCCCCGGTGGAAACCCACCGCATTTTTCCGCCGATTTTCGGGGGTATGGTGGAGGTCGGCGAAGAAACCGGCGAACTGCCTGCGATGCTGCTGAAAACGGCGGATATGTATGAGGATGAAGTAGATAACGCCGTGGCAGGCCTGAGCTCGATCATTGAGCCCGTGCTGATTGTTATTTTGGCCCTCGTTGTCGGCACAATTGTGATTGCCATGTTCCTCCCCATGGTGTCTATTATCGGTAACCTGAGTTAGGCAGGGGTGCCGGCTCAGAATATGGAGAGACTGATGAAAGCACTGTTAATTGTAGCCCACGGCAGCCGCCGTAAAGAGTCCAACGACGAAGTCTGCCGCCTGGCCAAGCGCATTGAAGAAAACGCGGGACCCGCGTTTGATTTGGTCACCTGTGCATTCCTCGAAATTTCCAGCCCGCAAATCGATTCCGCCGTTGCCGACCTCGTCGATGCAGGGGCCTCAGAAATTAAGGTATTCCCCTATTTCCTCGCCGCCGGCACACATGTAGTGAACGACATTCCGAAACAAATTGATGATGAAAAAGTCAATTATCCGGTCGTTGATTTTGAAATTCTCCCGCACCTGGGTGCCCTGCAGGGCATCAGCACGCTGATTCTGAATCAGATCTACAAGGGCGGAAAACCCCGCAATCCCGGGCTCGCCGCGCTCGAAACCGACTAACGAACGCTCTGGAATCGCTGAATGGTACCGTTCCGGGATCGCTTCTAATACAGAAGGACCGCTGGCAGCGGAAATGAGCCACAACTTGACCCTATATTGCCATTGACTTAAGCTCTGCACTCCCCTAGTTTCTCGGCTCTTTTGACCCCAAAGTTCGGGGGAGGTGAATAGAAATGGCTAAAGAAACTTGTGAAATTAAAGTCCGCCGCGGCGAAAACGTTGATCGTGCACTGCGACGCTTGAAGAAGGTACTGGATAAAGAAGGTATCCTAAAAACGATGCGTTCCAAACGTTGCTACGAAAAACCGAGCGAAAAGAAAAAACGCCTGGCGAACAGCCGTCGTACACGCCGCTAATTTCCAGCATCATGACCTGCGAAGCTCTAGCGAAGTAGGTTGGAAACGGTTTGATAAAGCTCCCCTTGCGGGAGCTTTTTTTGTGCCTTAAACCGCTGCGGCGCGCATCCACTCGCAGTACATGTCCCAGAGTCGCCACCCACCGAGCATCCAGATGATGGCCGCCAGCGAGATGTAGGGACCAAAAGGAATCTTACTCGAAAGTTCTTTTTTCCCGATCGCAATAAACGTTACGCCGACCATCGTGCCGAGCAACGACGAGATAAACACAATAAAGATGATCGATTCCCAGCCAAGAAACGCGCCGAGACAGCCCATCAACTTAACGTCACCAAAACCCATGGCATCTTTTTTGAGGATCAGTTTTCCAAGTACCGAAACCAGATAGAGCGA
>CAKZQV010000116.1 GCA_937141895.1 uncultured Verrucomicrobiota bacterium | reverse complement strand
ATCGTTAGCCAGTTCGAGGCGGTCGAGAACGACGCCGGATTGAAGGAGAGGGGGATGTCTGCCGGTGCAGCACTATTGGGCACCCCGTCGTTCAGGGCAGGATTGCTCGCATACCATACCCCGCCGATTTGAATCGCAACGCGGTATTCATGGTCGGCGTTGTCGCCGCTGGCATCCCAGTTGATTTCGGAAAGGGTCGAAATATCGATAACGTCTGGTTCGAGGGTAAATGCGAGGGCAGGGTTGTTGGGCACTGCTGCCGTCCAGGGAGTATTGTCGTCCGCTTTCGGTGCGTAGAATCCGTAATCGCTTGAGGCAACTCCGGCGACTCTGGACTGGTTAGTATAGTCGGAGATGATGCCGCTCTCGGTTAATAGTACCGACCAGCCAAAGTCGCCCAAGGGTGTGTCGCCTGCGGTATTATCGAAGGTTTCGAGATAAGCCTGCTCGGGAGCAGGGTCAGCAATGGTGATCTGTACCCCATCTTCCCACGCGTTGGTTTCGTTGTCGGTGATGCGCAATGTAATATCGTGAAGACCTAAAGGCAGGGTAACATGGGCCGTGATTCCGCTCGCGATCAGTAACGCGGAATCATCCAGCCATTCGTAGGCCACGGCTGTACTTTCGGGATCGTGTGTCTGCGAAGCGTCTAAAGTGACTGCCTCGAACCCATCCATATCTAAGTCATATACGATCTGGTCCGGTCCCGCATTTGGACTGAACACCGTGTCTGCCAGGATACTCAGCTCCGATGCGGCGAGTAGAAAGGCGCCGACGCCATAAGCCTTCGTGTCGTTGTAATAGGATGGACCTGGTTCAGCGGCAACGAGCTGTACATAACCGAGGAAACCATCGGGATGAACGGCTTCGGCGACCAATCCGTTCCAGGCTTTGGAAACGATGGGGAGGTAGGTGGCGCGGTCGAGATAACCATTGTTCATGGCCCAAGCCATGACGTAGGTATAAAAAGAGGTTCCGCTCGTTTCGGGCATATCAAACTGGGTCGGTTCGAGGAGACTCGAGCGCCAGAATCCATCCTCCTGTTGGAGAGGTATCAGCGCCGCCGCCATGGTTTGAACCATGGCGATATAGGCATTTCGGTTCGGTTCATCATTCGGAAGATTGTCGATGACCCGGCATAGGCCCGCAAGCATCCAGCCGTTGCCGCGTGCCCAGAATACTTTGTTTCCTCCCGAGGTTTGTCGGTTGGGATAAATATATTTGCTATCGCGATACCAGAGGCCTTCCGATGCATCGAATAGGGTCTGGGTCGTTTTTGTGTCGTTATACATGGCCCATAGTTTATCGGAATAGGCCGAGTTGGTGGTTAGCGTGGAAAGCTTGGCGAGCGTGGGGGCATGCATGTAGAAGGCATCAATCCAGAACCAGTAGTCCGTATCGGGTTGGCTGATGATGTAGTCATTGGCTCGTACAATATCGGTGATCCGAACCGGCTGAGGGTCAATAAGATAGAGATCGATGTAGGTTTGTCCGCAGCAATGGTTGTCGGCATCTTCGTCGTTTTCTGCCTGCGTGTCATACTTCCATGGTTTTTCGCTGCGCAGCCAGCTGTTTGCATTACCCCAATCCTCGGCCCAGTCGAGATAGGCCTGCGTTCCGGTAATTTCATAGAAGCGCTGATTTCCTGTGTAATACGTCGCACTGGACCACTGAGCGTCATCCAGCCCGTTGTTGGCGATCCAGTAGTCATTTACGAGGGTGGCCGTGGCCAGAATCTCCGCCCGAGAGGGCAGGTTGGTGGAGGCAATGACCCCTTTGCTGGGTAAGGCGGACAACAATATAAATAGGCATAATGCGACTGTATCTTTGGGCGAGTGTCGCAAAATGGAAATAATTAGTTCTATAAATGGCATGGTCTTCCAATGCTCCTGTAGGTATTTTAGCTAAATTAAATAATGTACATGTTTACAGTAAACATCATTATAAAAGAAGATCGTTTGTGCAAAATAGTTAATCAAGGAGGCAGTTATGGGAAAAATGCTTAAAATTGGAATAGCCGCATCATCATTGATGGTCTGCGGATCATATGCAGAGCTGGTATACAGCCAGCCCTTCATTGGAGATGCATCTGGGGATCGTCCGATGCTGGATTATGGATGGGAGACGCTCAATGAAACCACAACCGGTCTGGTGGAGAATGCAACATTTACCAATAAATCGGCCATTGCTAACGGCAGGGGCAATGGATCTGCAAGTGTTGTTGCCGAGATCGATGCGGTCTCTCCGGGGTTCTCCATCTCCCAACGAGGGTATCCGTATTTCGCTACAGCGGATCCGGAATTAGATCTTTATCCGACCGATTCATTCTGCCTGACCTATACGACGATTTCTACGGTGCTGGGTATTGATGAAGTGGGAAAGCTGAGTGTCGAACAGCGAGCGGATGGTACCGATTCCGTTATTCGTTTTGCTGTTAAAATCGGCACCAACTGGTATGCATCGGCTGAGAATTTCGGTGGTAACGGCGGGGATGATGACGGTTCTAACAATACCTGGGCTCTAAAGGAAATGGAACCGGCAGACTTTGCGGCGGCGGCCAACTGGCTGGAAGTCTCATTTGGAGCAACAGATATCATTGTGGGAGCGGCTCCGGCGTCTGACCTTTCTGGTGATGTTGCGGCCTATGGCCTGTTGCTGAATACCGGCGTTGATCCTAACCCCGGTGATCATGTGCGGGTCGATAATTTCCAGGTGTATGACACTGTGGCATTGCCGAGTAATGATCTGATTTACAGTCAGCCGTTTTACAAGTCCAGCGGACTTGCATCTGTTACGAACTGGGGGTGGACCACTCTTGTTGAATCGATCAGCGGCGTGGTTGAAAATCCGAGTTATGAATCGAATCCTACAACAGTTGAGGCGATTTCCACTGGAACTGGCGGTCTTGATGTTGGTGCATTTAACGCGGTTTATCCGACTAATGCCGTGGTAGGAAATGGTGGCTACGGATTCTTTGCGCCCAAGCAGGTTGCGGATTATGCCGGTGCTGCTGCTCTGATGTATACCGTTATTCCGACCAACACCACGGTGGCTGGGCTACAGCAACTGCGGGTGGACCAGAATAATGATAATACGGATTCGGTTATTCGCTTCGCCATCCAGATCGGTTCCCAGTGGTATGTATCTGCCGAGAACTTCGGCGGCCAGAATCCTACGTCCGTGTATTTAGTCAAAGAAATGGAGGAATCCGATTTTTCGGATGCAAACAAATGGCTGGAACTCACGGTTACGCCGGGAGCCGCCGGTGAAATTACCGTAGGATCCACACCGGGTGCTGCGCTGTCCGGAGCAATCAGTGCCTACGGGCTCTATCTGGATGCGGGGACAACTCCGCTGGCCGGTGATCATGTCCGCTTTGATAACTTCCAGGTTTACGGTACGGGTTCTACAGTTCCTCCGGGAGGAACAGAACCGTATATTGTATCGTTTGATCCGATGGGCGCGACTTCCTCGCTTTCCTTCACGGGCGGCGTATCTGAGGCATACATCATCCTGTCTGCTACGGTTTTGGGTGACGGATTCTCAACCACGGTGACTCCGGTGTCGGTCTCCGTTGGAGGTCTGGCGGGTGATGTCATCACAACCGATGGATCGGGTGATGCGACGGCTGAAATCACGAGTGGTGAAGATCAGGCCTTCTATATTGTGGAAACCGCTCAATAAAATAAGCAATGAAACCGCGCCGGTTTTTTTCGGCCGGCTACTGAAATGGTTGGATGTATGGTTTGCCCTTCGTCCAACCCTTTTTCGTTTTCAGGTGCTTATTGCTTCGGCGCCTAAATATTGAGACTCCTGTGCGACTGAAAAATGGCCACAAAAGAGAACAAAAACTCAGCAGGATAGGTCTTTGCGTTTCTTGCGCCTTTTGGCGGCCATTCTCACCACATTTAACCGCCGTATCTATAGTTGCGGTTAAGCCAAAATTTGAAGTGCTTCAATGCCGGAAGAGCAGGACCTGTTGCGCACTGGATGCTGGATCCGAAACCGCCGCACTCGACTCTTCCGGTAATGATTTTGACGGAACGCTGATGCATGGTGTGGTCTGGACGAACGATGTCGAGCGCGGAACCTGCGCCTATTTCGACGGAGCCGACGACCGTATCGCTACCCCGTTCACCTATGCGCTAGCATCCAGCAACCGCTTTACTGGGCGTTCTGGGTCAGCACAACGAATGACAACGCTAACGGAATTATTGTCGGTAATCGCTATCCGGACGGCCCTGCCGATCCTGAAAGGTTTAAATTCCTGAAGATACAGCCCACCGCAACGCAGTTCGCCACGACGCATCGACTCGTATAATTACGACGATATCCTTGCCGATGGCTGGCATCATTACGCGATAGTTAAGGACGGAACCAACTATCAGTGGTATGTAGACGGCGCGGAAGAAGGCGCTCCCCAAACCTTCGACTATACTGCACGCTCGACCATTCCGTTTAACATTGGCGGTGATGATGATGTCGCCGGCGGTGAGGCTGGCGAGCAGTTTAATAGTCTGATCGATGATGTGGTTCTGTATGACTATGCCTTGGGCTCCAATGCAGTGCAGAATGTTATGAACGGACTCTACGATTTTAGCAGTCCAACGATGGCCTTCGAGATGTCCGGTTCCCCTATGACTGTTGCGTGGCAGGAGGCCGGGTTCAAGGTGCAGAGCTGTTCAAGTTTGACCATCGCGGTCTGGGTTGATGTTCAGGGAGGAAACAGCGGTATGGTCGTCGTGCCTGCAACAAATGATGTGAAATTCCTGCGGTTGATCCAGCAGTAATTTGAGGCGCTCAAAAGCAAGGGTTGAACAAGCTCTTGTTAAGACGAGTTTCATATACCTATTTGCAGCGGAGTACGTTGCGGAAGGTGTGTCGCACCTCGTTTTTTATTGCGTAGCCTTGGGTTTAATGCCCCGCTGCTTGCAGCGAATGTAGATGGAGCTTCCAGCTCCATTGCGCACGTCGAGCCGTTCGTAGGCAAAACGAAGCTGGAAGCTTCGTCTACATGGATACCCCGCAGCTTGCTGCGGGGAGTTTTCATTATCTATACACGGCAAAGGCTTTCTTTTACGAAAAATGACAGAAATGGAAGGGTGGACTAACACAACAGTTTTAAAACATCTTTATTGCCAGTACTGC
>CAKZQV010000115.1 GCA_937141895.1 uncultured Verrucomicrobiota bacterium | reverse complement strand
TAAAATGAATGGCGCGGGCAATCAGCTCTTTGCCGGTGCCGGATTCGCCACGAACAAGCACGGTCGCGGCACTGTCGGCCACTTGAACGATCTGTTCATAGATCATGCGCATGGAGTTGCAGTTGCCGACCATGTTGTCGATGCTGTAGCGATCGCCCAGCTGGCGGCGCAGCATTTCGTTTTCGGACTCCAGCGCATTGCGCTCTTCAATTTCCTCGCGGATGGTGGAAACGGCAGAGGCCAGAATTTGAGCCACGTGTTCGAGGAAGAGGGAATAGCCCTTGAGTTCGCTTTCCTCCATGGCCGGAAGGTCGATGCTCATGGTGCCGATCACTTCCTTGTGATGAATAATCGGTACGCAGAGGAAGGCCGTTTTTTCATCGTCACGCGCCTTAGTGCGGTTCAGGAAGTCTTCCGACTCGCGGATATCCGGAACAATTTCCAGTTGGCCGGTTTTTGCCACACGGCCGGTGACCCCTTCACCCAGCTTGTACTGTCCGCGCCGCGCTTCGCTTTCGGAAAGGCCACTGGAGGCCTCAATGTTAAGAATATCCGTTCCCGGTTTGCGCAGCGTCAGGGTTCCGCGCAGCACGCCCATATCGTTTTCCATAATGCCCAGCACTTCGTTGAGCAGTTCGGAGACATTGTGCTGCCTTGCCGAGATGGTTTGGGAGATTTTGTATAGAACGTTAAGTTCTTTTTCACTCTGATTCATTATTGCATCCTCATTCAGGTCGGAATGGTTTGAACTGACCTGCAAATACAAAAATGTATCGAAGGGGCGGGGTTGTGTACAAGTGTGTTTTGGGATTATTTAAAATTACTCGATGGGTAAATCCGGTTTTGTGGCCTTTTTTCGGGTTCCGCGGCCTTTTTTGGAGACGATTTTTTGTGGTGTTTTTTTGCGTAGATCCGTCCAGAACTCGAGTAATTCGATATTTCGGTCGTGCGCTTTGGCTGAAAATTTAAAGTAAAGAAAGGCATCAAGAAAACCGCGCGACTGGATGAAACGCTGAGGTCGGCGCCCCTGGGTGCGTTCAAACCGCCGCTGATGATCCATAATATCACACACTTGATAGATCACTGTTTTCGGCACTCGGACATTTTCGCACATGCCCTTGAGGTGTCCCTGAACCGCAATTCGCGCGGCATCGTGGGGAGACTGTCCGCCCTCAATTAACTGCTGAATCAGGTATTCATGGTATTCGCCAAAAATTAAGGCAAAGAGGAGGGCGGGGTGAACGCGCAGCCCCGCCTGACGCCAGCGGTCCATCTGTTCCAAGGTCTGGATCACCCAGTCGTGCCGTTTTTTATCTTCATCGATCCAGTGCGAGAAGTCGTGAAACATCGGATGCAATAGATCGGTTTTTTCCAACCATTGGAAAACGCCTTTTGCATGGCCGCAGAAAAAGAGTTTCTGTACTTCTTCATACATGCGGGACGGGGCGGCATCGGCCAGCAGGTTGTTATTGCGGCAGATCGAATCAAGGGCCTTTTTTTCAATTTCAAATCCAAGGGTGCCCGCAAAGCGTGCTGCGCGGATCATGCGTACCGGATCTTCGGCAAAGCGTTTGTCGGGGTCGCCGATGACGCGGATGATTTTATCTTCCAGGTCCTGAAGTCCGCCGGCATAGTCGATCACGGAAAAGTCGGCAATGTTGTAAAAGAGCGCATTGATGGTGAAATCGCGGCGCATGGCATCTTCTTCCGGCGTGCCGAAAATATTATCGCGCATGACCATGCCGGTTTCACCCACTCGCATGGTGTTCTCGCAGTGGAGTGTGTCTTCGGGGTCTTCCGGAACCGGGGCGCGGAACGTGGACGTTTCAATGATTTCGCCGCGGAAGAGAATGTGGGCGAGACGGAAGCGACGCCCGATCAGGCGGCAGTTCTTGAATATTTTACGGATCTGTTCCGGGGTGGCATCGGTGGCCACGTCGAAATCCTTCGGATTTCGGTTTAACAGCAAATCGCGCACGCCGCCTCCGGCCAGATAGCCGGTATAGCCTTCGTCCTTAAGGCGGTAAAGCACCTTAACGGCTGCAGAACTCATGTTTCTGCGGCTGACGTTGTGGTCAGCCCTCTTTAGAATTATCGGTTCCATACAAAGCAGAGACAGTATGCAATGTCACCCGCCTAAAAAAGAAAAAATCCACCTAGGGTGGATTTTCCAGACTTTGGAAAGCGGAGTTAATCTAGATGTTCATCAATCCACTTGAGGATGACGTCCACGATAATGTCCACTTCATCCTCGGTAAGCTCGCGTCCCATTTCATAGCCGAAGAACTCTTCAACTGCGGTGCGGTCGTTACACCCGCAGGCATGTTGGGCAATAAAAACGGGGTGTCCTTTGGTCGGCGTTTGCCGTCCGTCGTTTTTGGGGTTGGCTGGCGCAAGGCGTTTGTTGACAAAGTCCGCCGCGTGCAGGCGTAGAATATCAATACCTCGGGAAGTCACGTATTCCTGTTCCGGTTCTCCCAGAATAAATTTATTCAGGCGTCCGTCATCTGCCAGTTTTTTCTTGAGCGCGTTCCAGTCTTTATCTGATATATTAGCCACAATTTCTCCTCACACTTATTCTCACCTAACTCGCACAGCATAAAAAACCTGTGGAAGAAGCGCAAGCCTTAGCGGACGAAAAATCTCGTAAATTTTACTAGAGGCTTCTGCGATGGGCTGAAATGGGGCTGGAATTGCGCATTTTTTTAGAGACACGCAGAATAGGACAATCAAAATCGAATCACGAATCACGAATCACGAATCACAAATGTTTCATCCAGCTGGTCAGGTTGGTCGGATGCCATCCCTGCCGGCGATAAAAGCCGAGGGCCGGATGGTT
>CAKZQV010000114.1 GCA_937141895.1 uncultured Verrucomicrobiota bacterium | reverse complement strand
CTGTCGACTTTGTTTGCATCGGAGCCGGTAGTCCAGATTTCGGTGGAACGAAAATGGGAGCGGTTGGGGTTGGGATAGCCCACGCCTTCAACGAGGGCAAGCTGGCCGCTTTCGAAAAGCGTCATCATGCCGGTGAGGTTTTTGTGCAGGCCTGTGGATTCGTTGATCTTGAGGGTTTCGGCGGGTTTGAGTCCAAGCTTTGGACGGGCGGCATAGTAGTGATCGTTATTAATCGGGACGACGGTGTTGAGTCCGTCGTTACCGCCGGCGAGCTGAATAACGACCATGATGGGCTCGGCCTTGGAGGTGGAATCGGCAAAGAGGCTGGGGGCGGACAAGCCGATCGTGCCGCCCCAGGCGGTGGTGTAGATGAATTCGCGTCTTTTCATGGTCTTGCTCCTAGGTAAGCTGATATTGCGGGGTGCTCATCATGACGTGGAGGATATTGCGTACATCGGCATCTGTCCAGTCGCTGACGGGGTTCAGCGTATCGAAAAAGGAGTCAATTTTTGCGCGGTCCTCTTTGGCGAGCGGCGGCTGGTAGACCACGTACTCGAGGTGACTGCGGGCTTCTTCGAGACGGTTACGTTTATTCCACGGAAGTACGTCGGCGGTGTCGACGATGTATCCGCCGAAGCGCCGGCGTTTTTTATCCTCTGTTGGCTTTATCCGTTTACGTTGATTGATGAGCTGGTTGGCGAGGTTGTAGCGTGCGGTAAGGGAAGCGGTGGTGATCCAGCTGTAGCCGTCATCCCAGCCTTTAACATTGGGCGGATTGAACAGTTCCTGGCCGAGGGTCCGCATGGCGTTGGCCGATAGGTTAGGATCTGGGTCTTTGATTCCGAGGGCCATGCAGGATCCGGCCAGCCACTGGGCGGGACTCTTGATCTGGGTGCGCATGGCCTTTTTGGAATAGAAGGCGTTGCTGGTGAAGATGGCCGTGAGCAGGGGTTTTAGTTCATATTTATTGTCACGGAAGGTTTGAGCGAGTTCATCGATGATTTTGGTGGATGGGTTTTCATAGGCAAAAAAGTTCCAGAGTTTGGAAACCATGAATTTTGAGGACTGCTCCTGTTCGAGGATGATGCGAATGATGTCGTTTCCGTCGAAGTTTCCGGTCTGACCGAGAAAGGTTTTTTTTCCGGAGTCGTGGTTACGCGTATTGTTGATGAATTCGTAGCGCGTGGGCTGCATCTGCCAGCCGGTGAAGGCACGGGCGGAAGCTTTGATATCCTCTTCGGTATAGTGTCCTTCGCCGAGGGTGAAGAGTTCCATCAGCTCCCGGGCATAGTTTTCGTTCGGCGAACCGGCCTTGGAACGTGTGTTGTCGAGATAGACCAGCATGGCGGGATCCTGCGAGACGGCGGTAACCAGTTTCTGGAAATTTCCGAAGGCGTGTTCGCGAAAGGTCTGGTTTTGCTTATACATCATGTAGGGGACTTTTACTTTGCGGATACTGGTGGCGAAATGGCCGTGCCAGAAAAGGGCCATTTTTTCCTGAAGCGGGCAGGGCGAGGTGATCATTCGTTGAATCCACCAAATTCCGAGATTTCGTGCATTTTGTGCAGATTCACGCTGGTAGAGGCGACGAAGACGCCGGCGTTCGTCATCGGTGAGTGCATTCATTCCGCGGAAGTCGGGTTTAAAGGCTACACCGGGCGTGATCCATTTGGGGGGCTCGACGTTTTTGGGGATTTGGAAAAGCACATCCACGGTTTTTTCTAGAGATTGTGCGACGGCAGCATCGATCTGCGCGGGCGTTGCACCGAAGCCGCTACGGACCAAAAGGTGAGCGGCGCGTTTACGGTTCCATTTTTCAGGTTCGAGCGGTTTCATTTAGGCTCCTTTTTGAAAGAGGGTCGTGGGTCTTTTTATCTAACGGGGATCGGCTTGCGGATATTGTTTGCACGAGGAATAAAAAAGCTTTTCCAGAGGTTGGAAAAAAGGTCTTTCAACTTGTCCGGTCATTGGAAATAATGACCTTTAATCAATGGACATATTCATGCGGCGATCCTATTCATTTATTTTAGTTCTAGTTGCGCTGTTGTTTTCGCTGAAGGCTGTTGCACAGGAACCGGTTCCAAAACCTTTGGGTTCGCGGTTTCCTAACATCAAGGCTTCGCTGGACGACGGTTTTTTTGTGCTTGCAGAGCAACAGGCTTATGGCGCGCTCCTGCAGGAATTGAAGCCGGAAGCGGAGGCGGAGGCGAATCTTTTGCTGGCCCATGCGCTCTGGGGGCAGAAGCGTTATTCTGAATTGCTTAAAAATCTGGAGGACCAGAACGGCGATCCTGGGTTTGTTTATTGGCGGACGCGTGCCTTTTTTGAGCTAAAGCAGTATGATAAGGCGTTGTTGACTCTGGAACGGGGCGGCGAGGCGTTCCTGGCCAGCCGCTATGCACCGGCGGGTATCCGATTGAAGGGCTATATGTTGGCGCAGCTGGGCCGGCTGGAGGAAGCGGAGCAGGTCTATAAAACGTTTGCGTCGTCTTTTCCGAATCACCGTTGGACTGTGGCGAACCAGTTTGATCTCGCTGATATTTACAGCCGGCAGGAACGGCTGGATGATGCAGCGGCGGTGTATGAAAACCTGGGAAAGGGTGAGGATACGAAAGTTGCGGAGCGCGCCCGCCTGCAGCTGGGGCACCTGCTCTACACGCAGGGTGGGACGAATGATCTGGATCGTGCACGGGGATTGTTGAGCGGGTTGGCTTCGAACGAGTCTGTACATCTGATCTATCGGATCGATGCATATGTCGACCTTGCGGCGCTGGAGGAGCAGGCCGGCAATGGCGATGCTTCGGAGGCGGCGATGCGCAGTGGAATTGCACTTTCCCCGGATGCCCGGCAACGGGTTCCGCTTAAACTGGCCCTGGCCCGCAAGCTATTGAGCGAGGGTGAGACGGAGGCTTCTTTAACGCTTTTGGAGGAGTGTCGCACGGAAGCGCCCACGCAGCAGATTGCTGCAGAACTTCAGTTGGAAAAGTCGAAGGCCCTTTATCAGGCGGGCCGTTATGCCGAGGCGGATGAGGGCTATCAGATTTATCTGGAAGTGGCGGCCGATGAAGCGGGCTTGGCGGAGGCCTATTTCGGGAAAGGGCTGACGCTTTGGCAGTTGGGCCGTTTTGCGGAGGCGGCGAGTGTTTTTGATAAAGCTTATGCAGCGCTGCATTATCCGGAACGCAAAGCGGACGCGTTGTTCAAGGCGGGAGATGCGTATTTTCGATCGGAGAAGTTGGAGGAGGCCGAGAAGCGCTATCGGTTGTTTGTAACGGAATATTCGGCGCATCCGAATATGCCGAATGCGCTTTATCAGTTGGGCCTCGCGCTCATGAAAATCGGCCGGCGCGAGGAGGCGGTTTCTACATTCGGTTTACTGGAATCAAACCATGCGTCCAGTCCTTTTGCTGAACAGGCAGCGTTGCGTACGGCGGATGTCATGCGGGCCAGCCGGCAGTGGGAACAGGCGTTGGTGAAGTATGATGAAATTGTTGGCACCTATACTAACATGTCGGTACAGGCAACCAGCCGGTTTATGCAGGGGCTGGTGCTGAATGAATATTTGCGTCGCTATCCGGAAGCGCAGTTGGCTTTTGAAACAGTGATCTCGGAGTATCCAGAGAGCGAATATGTTCCGCAGGCGGAGTTTATGCGCGGATTCAGTCTGGCGTGGCAGGGCCAGTATGAAGAGGCGATCCAGACCTGCCAGGATTTTGTGGTCAACTATCCGGATTCGGAGTGGACACCGAAGGTGATTTTTTGGCTGGGGGAGCAATTTTATAATCAGGGCAAATATGAAACCGCAGAGCCGCTGTTTCTGCGTATTGCGGAAGATTTCAAGGCCGATGAGTTGGCGCCTCGGGCGCTCTATTGGGCCGGACGTGCGGCCGTTGAACAGGATAAAAACAAAGAAGCTTTTGATCGGTATTCCGAAGTGGCGAAAACCTATCCAGATAGCGACATCATGCCGGAGGTTCGTTTTGCACAGGGTGACGTGTTGACGGAGCTGGGGCAGTTTTCGAAAGCGATCCTGGCCTTCGATGAAATTATAAAAAACTATCCGGACAGCTATCTGGTCAACGCGTCTTGGGGCCGTATGGGCGACTGCCAGTTTTCATTGGCCTCGGAGAACCCCGCCCGCTATGCAGAGGCGATGAATTCCTATCAGGCCGTGCTGGATAGACCTACTGCACCCATCGGACTGAAGCTGAATGTAGAGAGTAAAATCGGTGAATGTCTGGAAAAAACGAATGTTTCGGCCAAAGCATTCAGTCGGCATATGAACGTGGTCTATACGTTTCTCAATGAGAATGTGGAGCGTTCTCCATATACCGTAACCTGGTTTACCAAGTCAGCCCTGGCGGCCGGAGCCATCAAAGAAAAGCAGCGCGACTGGGAAGCAGCGGTGCATGTTTATGAACGTATCATCGAAGCCCAGGTTCCTGCCAAAGACTGGGCCGCTGAGCGTATAAAAGAAATTAAAGCGGAAAACTGGCGGCTATTCCAGAATCCGGAGGAGGCAGACGATGTTGGAACTCATGGTTAAAGGCGGCTGGATTATGTGGCCCATCCTGGCGTGCAGCTTGACGGCGGCCATTCTTTTTATTGATTTTCTGAGTGGGATTTATACGATAGTCAACCGGGGCAATACCGCTGAGGCCGTCACGATCTGCGACCAGACGCCGGGGCCGGTGGCGCATATTGTTCGCACGGGCTTGCTCCACTCCGATGAAAAACCGGAAGAGCTGAAACAGACCATCACCAAGGCCGGTTTGGGGGAAATTCCGCGTTTGGAGAAAAATCTCGGCGGATTGTTGACGATTGCCCAGATTGCCCCGTTGCTCGGCTTGCTGGGTACGGTAATCGGACTGATCCGCATTTTCATGCAAATGCAACAGAATGCGCCGCTGGCCGAGATTGGAGACCTTTCCGGCGGCATCTGGCAGGCGTTGATTACCACGGCGGTCGGGCTCTGTGTTTCCATTCCTTCGTTTGCCGGATATAATTTTCTGTTGAGTCGCGTCGAACGTATTACGCTGAATATGGAATACGCTGCGGAAGAGGTGTATCACTTCCTCGTGTATGAGCGGACCGAGCATGGAGACGAAGGTTATGAAACCCTTTGACCCGCATAAAAAAAGCCAGGCGCTGAGGCGCTTTAAACCGACGCGAAAGCCCGCCGGGGTTTTTACGATTGCGCTTGGATTCTGCGATGCTTCACTTTTGGCGCTGGCATTCTTTCTGGCGGTTTCTCCGTTTGTGATGCAGCCGGGGATTAATATCGCCCTGCCGGAATCGCAATTTACCGGCGGGGCCCGGTTCGGCTCCATGGTGCTTTCGATTACCCGGGGCGGCTGGTTCTATTTTAACAACGAGCGTCTCGATGAAGCCGGTCTACGTGCTGAACTGGAAGAACAGGCCGTTTTGCGAAAAAACGCGGTATTAATTATCGAGGCCGATGAGCGTGTGGCGCATGGAACCGTCGTGAAAGCCTGGAATGCCGCGCTTGAGGCCGGAGTGAAAGAGGTATCCATTGCTACGCGCATTTCTGCTCTGGAGGAGGAGACTCCGTGACGCAGGCCCCATCCAAGGGATTCTTTTTGGTTGCCCTTATCGCCGTGGGGTTTCACGGGGCGCTTTTTTTTGCGGTGCAGCCGAAGCGGGCTGACATGCTGGCCGGCGGTATGCCGGTGCCGCCCCGGACTTTTTTCATGGCGGCAGGCGGAGAGGATCTTCCAATGGTTGGAATGCCGGTTCGCACCATTATTTCGCCGGTGCTCTTTTCGCTGCCTTCCTCCGTCGGGTTCAGCCGGGTGTTGTATGATCAGAAAATTCAGACGCCGCGGTTTACTCCGAATCCCGGATCGCCGGAACAATTCTTGGAGGCTCATCCAGTTCCGCCCGAGATGAAGATCGAATCAAAGAGGCTGATGCTGACCTCCGTCATGGCTGGCGCGCCGGATGTTCCGGATTATATTTACGGGGCCGACATTCCGCGACCTTCGGCCCGTCGCGTCACGCTGGCTCCCGTTCTCAAAGAACGTCTGATTGGGGGTGTCGTGCTCCCATCTGCATTGAATCAGGATGTGGAGAATGCCTGGGAGGTCAGTGCTCAGTTGAGCGTTTCCGACGAGGGAGTGGTTAAACAGGTTTTCCTCAAAAATCCCCAGGAATCTGCGGTATTGAATATGGAAATTCTAAAACTGCTTTACGGCCTGCAGTTTAATGCCGGAGAGCCTGTTGACGGTGTGGTTGAGATCTATTCGCCGGAACCCACTAAATCAAATGGGGAGGCAGAGGAATGATCGCGATTGACCTCGGTATTATTCTGATGATTTATGTTTCCGGCCCGTTGCTTGTGATTGGATTGGCGGCGCTGTTTTATAGTCTGCGGGCCAAGCACCGCCCAATGCGCGCGCGGGAAAATATTTATGAATGCTCCCACTGCAGTCACGTCTACGCCTTTGCTCGTAACCGCCCGATGGACCGTTGTCCACGGTGTGGAAACCTCAACGAAGCGGTGCGGAGCTAAGTCAGTGGGCCGCCGGGTTTGTCGTGGATGACGGTGTCGGAGAGATAGTCGGCGGTTTCGGGATAGTCCGACATAAAGTGCAAACCCCGGCTCTCTTTGCGTTGTTCGGCAGAACGGATAATCAGCTCGGCCACGTCGGCAATGTTTCGAAGTTCCAGTAGGTCGGCCGTTACCAGATAGTCGCCATAATATTGCTTAATTTCCTGACGTAGATTGCGGAT
>CAKZQV010000113.1 GCA_937141895.1 uncultured Verrucomicrobiota bacterium | reverse complement strand
GCCACACCCAATTCATTTAAGCATTCTTCCATACGCTGTGGGGTGTACTTGATATTCACGCCGAGCGCTTCCAGTACATTCGCCGCACCGGATTTGCTGGCAACGCCGTACGATCCGTGTTTCGCCACGGTCACGCCGGCGCCGGCAATCACAAAGGTGGAGGTGGTGGAAATATTAAACGTATGCGCGCCGTCGCCGCCCGTTCCGACAATATCGACCGCGTTGGGATCATTGCATTTAATTTTCGTGGCATTGGCGCGCATGACTTCGGCACAACCGGCTATCACTTCCGGGGTTTCGCCGGTGCAGCGAAGTCCGGTAATGAAGGCGCCGATCTGCGCTTCGGAGGCTTCCCCCGACATGATGTCGGTCATCGCCCCTGCGGCTTCCTGGCGTGAAAGGGGTTCATTGCTTACGAGTTTTGCGATGGCGTCTTTAATCATGAGTGCTCCCTGAAATTTTCATCCGCCTTCGCGTGAAGCTCCGGCGTGCTCTATTCTTGGAAACGATAGGGAAAGCTTCCAATGATTGGAAGAACGAATGTAGACGAGGCAGGATGCCTCGTTATCGGGGATTTGGCTCCCTCGTGTATAACGCGGCTGGAAGCCGCGTCTACGTTCAGGCACAAAAAAAAGAGCGCCCGGGGAGGACGCTCTTTGCCATCAAGCTTCGGGTGCGTTATGCAACTTTAGCTTTGGCCGCATCAACAATCTTGGTGAATCCTTCGGCATCATGGATGGCGATTTCGGAAAGCATCTTACGATTGATGGTGATGTCGGCTTTATTCAGTCCGTCGATGAAACGGCTGTATGAAATTCCGTTCATACGGCAGGCGGCATTTACGCGGACAATCCACAAGCGGCGGAAGCTGCGTTTTTTATGCTTACGATGAACGTAAGCCATGGCCTGTGCGCGGTCGACGGCTTCAGTCGCCTGACGGAACAGTTTACTGCGGGAACCGCGGAAACCTTTAGCAAGTTTCAGGCGGCTGTTTCTTCTGGCGCGTGACGCCGGTCCATTAGTTGCTCGTGGCATGGTTTGTTCTCCTCAGCAATTAGATATACGGTGTGATGCGCTTCATATCAGCCGAGTGAACGATGTCCTGGCTGCGCAGCTTCCGTTTGCGTTTGCGGTTTTTGTTCGACAGAATATGACTGCCGCCCATGTGGTTGCGCTTCAGTTTGCCGGTACCGGTTTTGCTAAACCGTTTGGCTGCACACTTTTTAGTCTTCATTTTCGGCATAATAATACCACCATTTCTATAAATTTAGGTCCATGCGAGATCGGTGGATCGCGCAAAAGAGGGTTATGTATAGGGAAACGGGTTGGGCAAGTCTATCCTTTTTTCACGGAAAAAAGACGGCGTGCCCGAAACTTGAAATGTGAAACTGGAAAATTGAATTATCGTCCGTTGGGCTGTTGGCTTTTCAGGTTTCAGGTTTCCCCTAGATCTCCATGCCGAGTCCTTGAATTGTTTGCGCCCATAGGCCCCTCTCGGCTTTACCGGGGTAGGCGTGCCATTCGCAATATTGAAAGGCCGGTTCCTTACGCTACTGAGAAGAAACTATACGAAAACTCGCGGTCTCGGAAGTTTCTGTCTCAAGAGCGATACCGCTCTCGGCAATCACCGCATCAACGGTCAGAGAGGCAATCTCATTTTTCACGGGCGCTGGGATAACCCATTCGCGGTGCTGATATAAATCGCACGTGCCTGAGGAAACATTCCGAATAAGCATCCGCGCCGGTTTGCCTAGGGCAATGGCAAGGTGAAGCATTCCGGTGTCGCCGCCCAGCACGATTGTGGAGAGTTTCATCAATCCAGCGGATACCAAAAGCGGTGCACCTGCAAACACGCTGAACCCAAGGGCGCGGGCCGGTTCCAGCGGAGCACGGTCGCCCGGGCCGCCGCCAAAAACAACCTGTACGCCTTTTGAACGCCAATACTCTGCCACGGCCAAATAGTTATCCAACGGCCAATTCTTAGGGGCCCGACTGGTGAACGCATGAATGAAGAGGGTCGGCTGTGAGGAATCCAGTCCATGTTTCGTGAAAAGGTTTTGGGCGGCCTCCAGTGCGGCGGGAGGCAACTTAAACTGGTTTTCTATCTCGCCGATTTTCAATCCGCACTGCTGTAGGAGAAACAGATTCCAATCCGCAGGGTGAAGATCTCCACGGCGGGCAACACCACAGGTATACGCCCACTTCCGGCCCCAGCTATAGACGGACCCCCAACGCTCTTTTGCCCCGGAGAAACGCAGGAGCCATGCGGTCTCTCCGTAACCTTGCAAGTCAATCCCGAGTGAAAACCGCCCCGGCCGCAAGTGATAGAGCAGTTTGAAAAATTCAGGGAAAGCGGTCCATGGATTTTTTAATTTGGAACGATCATTGGCAATCACCTCGTCCACATCCTCAAATCCTTGTAGCAAGGCTGCATTTACACTGTCGACCAGAAAAGAAATATGCGCATCGGGATAGCTTTCCCGAACAGCATGAACAGCTGGCAAGGTCAGAAGCACATCGCCCATGGACTTGGTTCGAATAATGAGAATTTTCTTCGGTGTGTTCATCATTCAACAGTTCCTGTATTCAACCATTACCAATCGTACGATCATGACAGCCAGCGCCCCGCTGATTTGCGCCTGCCCCCAATCCTAAACCACGGATCGGCGAAGTCAAGGTGGAACCTGCAGATCCCTGTTCCGTGTTCCGGCGGCCAACGAGCCGCCCTTCTATGATGCCGTTGCGGAGTGTAGCCCGTCCCCGAAGGGGCGGCCCGGAGGGCC
>CAKZQV010000112.1 GCA_937141895.1 uncultured Verrucomicrobiota bacterium | reverse complement strand
AAAAGGGTAAAGAACGTGACGACTGATCGTAGACTGAGAATCTTGAAGGCCTGCGAGGCTTCGACCACATCCTGATAGTCCACATCATCCGGTGCCACATCCAGGTCAATATTGACATCGATGTCCGCATCGGCCCCGTCGCCAAAATCAGCCTCATCGCCATCTAATCCTGCAAAGGCCCCGATGATCTGCCACAGGAAGAAAACTGAAAAGAAGGCCGCCATTCCAAAGAAGATCTGCGTTACGGTTTCCAGTTCATTCCACCATTCTGTCATAACAATCCCCCTACTGGTTATAAACGCCCTTTTCGCAAGCACAGACAAAGCTCTCAGCGGTCGATTTCAGCTCCTCCCACTCGGTACGGATGCTCGCGGCCTCGTCCAGATCCACCACGTCGTCGTTTTCGACACTCTCGGTGAGAACGTCTAGCAACCCTGAAAACTCCCGGACAATACGGCGGGTCATATGCAGCAGCGGAATTTTATCGATATCTTCGGTCGGCGCATTTTCCACAAAATAGCCATCGGCCTGCTGACAGAGCCAATCAATCGGACCGCGATCGCCGGTGAGTTCATAGACGCGGGCCAGGCGGTCGAGCGGATTATCCGCGCCGCTGGCATCCTCGGAATCGTTTGGCTGACACCATTTATAGATCAGCGAGGTCGAGAGCCCCAGATCCGAGGCCACGGATTTAACCCCCAGATCACTGACCGATTTTTTAAGTACTTCGTGTGATGATCCCATCTTTTTTCTCCTGAAAACACCCATACCGTATCCTCCGCGCGATTTGAGCCCTATTACAATGGCGCAATTTTTCTGTAATCACCCGTCAACGACCCCAATACATCGACTAAAGAAAAACAGTCTAAAAAGAATTCAAGAGCATGTCCATTCGCAACATCAATCATTCCAACTGCGATTTTCCAAAGATTGGAAAAGGCTTCCAGTCCTTGGAAATCGCCCCCCACCGGGCTTGACCTGAAGGACCTCTATGCGTATTGTCCGCTCTCTTTGACCCAAAAACAGGTAACTACAGGAGTAGAAGGATTTATGAACGTTTCAGTTAAAGACGACAGCGCCTGTCGCAAGATCATGACGATCGAAATTCCGGCGGATAAAATTGCCGAAGAAAAAGCCGAAACCCTGAAGGCTTACACCAAATTTGCCAACATCCCGGGTTTCCGAAAGGGTAAAGCCCCAAAACACGTGATTGCCGCCAAATATGCAGACGATATCAAAAAAGATCTGCAGGAGCGCGTACTGCCTAAATTCTACCACGAAGCGTTGCACCAGACGGAACTAAAGGTCATCAACGTGGTTGATGCCACGGAGCCGGACATGGCTGACGACGCGCCGGTTTCCTTTGACGTCACCGTAGACGTTGAACCTGAATTCGAACTGCCGAAATACACCGGCATTCCTGTGAAGGAAGAAAAATTTGAAGTCACCGACGAGCAGGTTCAGGCCCAGATCGACATGATCCTCAACCAGCACTCCAACTATGAAGAAGTGGAAGACAAAGCCATCGAAGCCGGCGACATGGGGCAGCTGAAATATGAAGCCGTTCTCGACGGTCAGCCGCTGCAGGACGCCATTCCCGAAGCCAAAGGCATTGGTTCCGGCGACGGCTACTGGGTTTCCGCCGACGAGCACGCCTTCATTCCGGGCATGGGCGAAGCCCTGGTCGGTCTGAATATCGGCGACACCAAAGAAGTGAGCGTCACCTTCCCCGAAGACTTCATGGTGAAAGAACTGGCCGGCGTAAATGCCGTCTATAACATTGAAGTGACCGCTGTACGTGTTCGCACCGTGCCGGAACTCAACGAAGACATCCTGTCCAAACTACAGGTTGAATCGGAAATGGCGCTACGCTCCAGCATCCGCGAACAGCTCAATGCCCAGGCCAACAACGCGGCCATCAGCAAAAAACACGAGCAGATCGTTGAATACCTCATCAAGAAGACCAAACTCGAAGTTCCAGAAAGCGTCGTCCAACAGCAGACCCGCAACGTGGTCTATGACATCGCCAACCGCCGCATGATGCAGGGCGAATCCCAGGAAGCCATCACGGCCGACATGGAAAACCTTCAGAAACAGGCCGCGGATCAGGCGCTCGAGAACGTCAAACTGCGTTACATTGGCCTCGGAATTGCTACAGAACAGGAGTTCGAAGCAACCGGAGTAGAGATCGATGAAGAAATCGCAGCGATGGCGATCCAGCAGCGTAAAGACGCGCAGACCCTCCGCAAGGAGATGGTAGAAAACGGTTCCATCGAAAGTGTGGGCGAGCAGATCCGCTTCAACAAGGCGCTGGACTATATGGTCGAAAACGCGAAGATCAAATAAGATCAGACCTTCGCCGATTCGGGCAGTTGGATTATAGGATTGATGGATTCCCCCATTGGTTCAATAATCCGACTGACCTTTTTTAAAACCAACGTAATGGAGTTATTTGAATGAACGAAATGGCGAACTATCTTGTACCCACTGTCATCGAGCAAACCGGTCGCGGCGAGCGCGCCTTTGATATCTATTCCCGCCTGCTTAAAGAACGCATCATTTTCTTAGGCACACAGGTCGACGACACGGTAGCCAACCTCATCATCGCTCAGCTGCTTTTCCTGCAGAGCGAAGATCCGGAAAAAGACATCAGTCTATACATCAACTCCCCCGGCGGCGTGGTCACCGCCGGACTGGCAATTTATGACACCATGCAGTTTCTGAAGTGCGACATTACCACCTACTGCGTAGGCCAGGCCGCCTCCATGGGTGCCGTACTCCTCGCCGCCGGCG
>CAKZQV010000111.1 GCA_937141895.1 uncultured Verrucomicrobiota bacterium | reverse complement strand
AGCGGAGCCGGCAGCGGCGGAGCGGCGTTGACCGACTCCGGAAGAAGCGGTTCCAGGGTTTGGAAAAATTTATCGGCGCTGGTCATCACATCAATTTCTGATTCACCTTTAAATGTCAGCAAGACCAGATGAGAAAACGGCGGATAGGACAACTCGCGGCGAAACTCCAGATCCTGCGAACAGAATCCTTCATAGTCCAGACTCCGCGCCGCCTGAATCGCGGGATGATGCGGCGTGTAGGCCTGTACAATCACCTCGCCGGCTTTTTCGCCACGTCCGGCCCGGCCTGCCACCTGAGTCAAAAGCTGGAAGGTTCGCTCACCCGCCCGGAAGTCCGGAACCTGGAGCGACATATCGGCATACAGTACGCCTACCAACGTCACATTAGGAAAATCCAGCCCCTTGGCAATCATCTGCGTACCCAGCAGAATATCGAGTTTACCGGTCTTAAATTTATCGAGCACGGTGCGGTAGGAATCTTTCTTCCGCATGGTGTCCGAATCCATCCGGGCCACGCGCGCTTTCGGGCAGAGCTTTTCCAGAATCTCTTCAATCTTCTGCGTGCCCATGCCCGAATACTTAAAATTTAAATCGGAGCAGCTCGGGCATTTATCGGGCACCTGTTCCTCGCGACCGCAAATGTGGCACATCAGTTTATTGGCCCGTTTGTGGTACGTCATCGAAATACTGCATTCCGTACACTCCGCCGTATAGCCGCACATTTCACATTGGATCGATGATGAAAAACCGCGCCGATTTAAAAACAGGATCACCTGTTCCCCGACATTCAGGCGATCATAAATACCCTGCACCAGTTCCGTTGAAAAGATGGTCGGCCGTCCTTCTTTCTCCGCCTCGATTCGCATGTCGACCACACGCATCAGCGGCATCGAGCGATCGTCCACGCGCATCAGCATCTCGGCCAGCTCGTAACGGCCGTTTTTTACATTGGCGAATGATTCTAAAGCCGGGGTCGCGGAGCCCAGCACCACACAGCAGTTTTCGAGATGCCCGCGCATAACGGCGACATCGCGTGCATTGTATCGCGGCGATTCATCCTGCTTGTACGTCGGCTCATGTTCCTCATCGACGACGATTAAACCGACATTTTCCACCGGCGCAAAAAGGGCCGATCGCGCACCAATGGCAATCTGCGCTTTGCCGTCACGAATCCGATGCCATTCATCATGCCGTTCGCCATCCGATAAATTGGAATGTAAAACCGCCACGCAATCGCCAAAGCGCGACCGAAAGCGATCCACCGTCTGGGGGGTCAACGAAATTTCCGGGACGAGAACAATCGCACCCTGCCCTTTGTCGAGCGCATGCTGGAGCGCCTGAAGATAAACCTCGGTTTTTCCGCTGCCCGTCACGCCGTGCAGCAGTACCGTCTTCGGCTTCTCCAGATCCATAGAGGCACAAATTTTATCCAATGCGGTTTTCTGCTCCACCATCAGATCAAACGGTTTCGTCCGCAGCAGTTCCATCCCGGCATGCGGATCGCGCTGAATCGTTTCGTCCGAAATCGTCACCAACCCCTTTTTTTCCAACGTCTTAATCGGCGAATCCGAACATCCCGTCCGCTCCTTCAATTCCGAAAGCGTCATCCCCCCATGCGTTTCCAGGGTTTGGAAAACCTCTTTTTGTGGACCCTTTAACGTAGACGCGACGCCCCCGTCGCGTTCCCCGTCCCAAAGTGAAAAAATTCCTTCGCCCAGTCCTCTTGGATTCTCCTCAATATATTTCTTAAACTTCTCGAGACTCTCAATGCTCCGCACAATATAATCGAAAGATTCTTTCTGCCAATCTGGCCAGTCATCACCGTTCAGTTTTTTTATTTTACGTGAAGAGATAGACTTCCAACTCTGAATAATTTTGGAGAGGGTTTGCTCTCCTAATGGAGAAACCAGAACATGAACATGATTCGGCATGACCACATAACTGAGCAATCGATATTGCTCTTGGTGCTTATTCTCAATGGTTTCGCAAACAATTTTCCGAACATTGGAATCTTGGAGCACACAGCTACCGTGACCGGCATCCATCCACTTTTCTAGGCGTTCAGTGAAAAGGGTGCGGTATTGTGCCTGCCACTTTTGCAGTAACGTAGACGACGTGATTACGCCTGTAGACTGCAATCTGCCTTCGTCGCGTTGTGCACCCTCTGCCAGACAATGCGACGAGGGCGTCGCATCTACGTTCTCCGGACGAGGATTAGCGACAACCCACTCATCCCGTTCTTTTTTCCACTGCTCCAGTTTTTCTTTTGGCAGCGAATCTCCCAAGCGGAAGGTCACAAAATAGGTAGTGCCCTCCTGCCGCCAGTGAGGGAGGTTTCCATTGAGATGCCCCACGGCTTTTTTTGGGTCAAAATCGTCTACGTTAAGGGTCACAAACTTTTGCTTCTTATGCCGGGCGCCGTGCCTGCGGACGGCGCTAGGCAGGACGGTGCGGACGGCATTTTCGATGGGGGCGCAGTAGTAGTCGGCGATCCAATAGGCCAGCTTCATGATCTCGTCGGGAATCAGCGGTTTGTCACCGACCACTCCGCCGATTTCCTTCAGTTTGTCAGCAAAAGCGGAAAAATTTGAAAGTCCGACCACAAAGCCGCGCAGTTCACGTCCATTGAACGGGACATTCACCTGCGTACCGACCTGGATGGTCGACTGGAGATGCGCCGGAATTTTATAGTCAAATTCCCGGTCGAGCGAAATCTCCACCACTACTTTTGCAATATAGGCCATAAGCGGATCAATGTAGTTTCCCGTGATTGGAAAGGCACGAAAAAAGACCCCGCCCGCTTGATTTGGAAAAATCGGTCGGTAGAATCCGCTGGATGACCCTGACCGTGGAACTAGATAGAGAAAATCCTGATGTCCAGACATTGGAAAAAGCGCGCGACATTTTGAACGCTGGCGGATTAGTGATTGTACCGACGGAAACCGTCTACGGAATCGCGTGCGATCCCGCCATTCCGGGCGCGATGGCAAAGCTGATTAGAGCCAAAGGCCGCGACGGCGAAAAACCGATTGCCCGCCTCGCCGCCGACGGCGAACAGGTCAAAGCCGCTTCCAACCATTGGAACGCCGGGCTCACCGCCCTCGCCGCTAAATGGTGGCCCGGGCCGTTGACCCTGATTGTGGAAACCGATGACGGATGGACGGGCTACCGCGTGCCCGATCATGCGGTCCCTGTAGAGCTGGCTAAACTGTGCGGGCGCACACTCGCGCTCACCAGCGCGAATCTCAGCGGCGAGCCCGACACGAAAACCGCGGCCGAAGCCATCGCCTCCGTCGAGGCCGACCTCGCCCTCGATTCCGGGCCTTCCGCCGCCGAAGCGATTCCCAGCACGGTCATTAAAGTCGACGGCGATAAAATCGAGTGTTTAAGAGAGGGAAGAGTCCCATTAACCGAAATCAAAGAGGTTTTTAAACAGAAGGCCGCCAAGACCGCGAAGAACTAACTTTGCTTTGCGCCTTTTGCGATCTTCTGTAAACAGGAATACGTTATGAAAACGGTTTTATTTGTCTGCACTGGAAATACCTGCCGCAGCCCGATGGCGGAGGCGCTATTCCTGCATCGTCAGGGTGATATGGGCTGGAAAGCGCGCAGCGCTGGCGTTTTTGCCGAAATGGGGGCTCCAGCCAGCCTAAATTCCGTGGAAGCCATGGCTGAGATTGGAGTCGATATCTCAAACCACCGGAGCCAACCCCTTACACTGGTGCTGGTTAAAGAGGCCAATCTG
Organism: uncultured Verrucomicrobiota bacterium; assembly: GCA_937141895.1. Classification (GTDB taxonomy): domain Bacteria; phylum Verrucomicrobiota; class Kiritimatiellia; order Kiritimatiellales; family Pontiellaceae; genus Pontiella. Next base: position 4,577 of record CAKZQV010000111.1, on the reverse strand, counting down.
ATCGTAACGATGTCTGCCAGCCACGCTGCGCACATCCGCGACCGCTTTCCAGAGGTTGGAAACAAAGTTTTCTTGATTAACGCCTTCGGAACATCGAAAGTCCCCGCCGACGTTTCCGATCCGTTCGGCGGATCGCTAAACACTTACAAACGAACGCGTGACGAAATTGATCGGGCCCTTTCGGACCTGATCCTTTTTATTCGCAGTGAACTGAAGTAGAAAAAGGAACGCTTTTTATGAAAATTGCAATTGGTTCAGACCACGGCGGTTTTGCACTCAAAACCAAAGTAGCCAAAATCCTGCTGGATAAAGGAATCATCGTTGAGGACATGGGCTGCGACAGTACGGATTCCGTCGACTATTCCGACTACGCGGCCGCCGTCGCCAATGAAGTTTCCAACGTCACCGTTGATCAGGGCATTATCGTCTGCACCACCGGCATCGGCGTCAGCATTACGGCCAACAAATTCCCGCGCGTCCGCGCCGCCCTCTGCCTGAATCCGGATATGGCGAAAATGACCCGCCAGCATAACGACGCCAACGTCCTCTGCCTTTCCCAGAAATACACGCAGGAAAGCGAACTCGAAAAAATTCTCGAAGCCTGGCTGACCTCCGAATTTGAAGGCGGACGCCACGAGCGGCGCGTCAGCAAGATCAAGGACTACGCTTCCGAGCACGGCGGAACCATTGCCGTCTACGACGAAGACCCGGAAATCTATGCGGTTCTGAAAAAAGAAGACGAGCGCCAGAAAGAAAATCTGGAACTGATTGCTTCTGAAAACATTGTTTCCAAAGCGGTACGCGAAGTGGCCGGCTCGCGCCTGACCAACAAATATGCGGAAGGCTATCCGGGAAAACGCTGGTATAACGGCTGCGAATGGGTCGACGAAGCGGAACGCCTCGCCATCGACCGCGCAAAAGAACTGTTCGGAGCTGAGCACGCCAATGTGCAGCCGCATCACGGTTCCGGTGCCAATATGGCCGTTTACTACGCGATGCTGAACCCGGGCGACACCATCCTCGCCATGAGTCTGGCCGAAGGCGGTCACCTGACCCACGGACACCCCATGAACTTTTCGGGACGTTTCTTCGAAATTGTGCCTTACGGTGTAGACAAAGAAACCGAGCAGATCGACTACGACAACATTCAGGCCCTCGCCGATGAGCATAAGCCGAAAATGATTGTGGCCGGCGCATCGGCTTATTCCCGCATCATCGATTTTAAGCGTCTGCGCAAAATTGCCGACAGCTGCGGCGCCTACCTGATGGTCGACATGGCGCACATCGCCGGTCTGGTTGCCGCAGGTTGCCACCCGAATCCGGTTCCGTATGCGGAATTTGTGACCACCACCACGCATAAAACCCTACGCGGTCCGCGCGGGGGCATGATTCTCTGTCAGGAAAAGTTTGCAGCAGATATCGATAAGCAGGTATTCCCCGGCATCCAGGGCGGACCGCTGATGCACACCATCGCAGCCAAAGCCGTTTGCTTCCACGAAGACCTCCAGCCGGCATTCAAAACCTACCAGCAGCAGGTAGTAAAAAATGCGCAGGCGCTGGCAGCGGCCCTAGAAGATGATGACATTCGTCTGGTTTCCGGCGGCACCGACAACCACCTGATGCTGGTCGATGTGACCGGCGCGGGTACCACCGGTAAAGATGCGGCGATTGCGCTGGATAAAGCGGCGATTACCGTAAATAAAAACGGAATTCCGTTTGATACCAAGAGCCCGTTTGTTACCTCGGGTATTCGTATCGGAACGCCGGCGGTTACCACCCGCGGGATGAAAGAGCCGGAAATGGAAAAAATTGCCGGATTCATTAAACGCGTCTTGCACAATATCGATAACGATACGGTCATCGCGCAGGTTCGTGAGGAAGTCATTGCCCTCACCGCTGAATTCCCGATTCCGTAATCCCTCCGAAAAATCGGATAAAAGAAAAAGCGCTCCCGCATTCGCGAGGGCGCTTTTTCCGTGTCAGGGTGAGGAGAAGTTATTTTTCTTTATACTCAAATCCGGCAGGAACCACGGTCTGGTTGCCCTGCGGATTATCAAACAGCTGATAATTGCGGGGAAGGCTGGGATATCGATTGGACACGACATTGGAGGCGGCTTCCTGCTGCTGATAACTCGCCACGCTTCCGGTGGTCGTATAAATCCCAGTGCTGGTCGTAGAATTCCGAGCCGACATTCCGGCATACTGAAGCCCGATAAAAGCCACAAATAATGCGGCAATGCCATACTTCGGTTCCGAAAAAAACCAGGGTATATTGAGCTCGAGGCGATCGAGAAGGGGTTTGCGCTTTTCAGACTGAGTCTGGCGCACCTGACGCATAATATTCTGTTTATTGCGCATCATTCGGGAGGGGTCGGGCATTTCAAATGTTTTCAGATGCAACAACTGCTGCAACATGACATCGGCCTGTTCCTCAGCCGGTCGTTCTTCGGTGTTTTTTCCATCCATCATTTCATGAAGTCCGATAATTCTGTTTGCATTTGTCTTCGGGCGTAGAACAGACGCGACCTAACTGTTCCAACCGAAGCCCCTACAACTTTCGCGATTTCATCGTGTGGAATCCCCTGCATATCATGCATCACCACAACGGTTCTGTGCTTCTCTGACAGGTTAAGCAGGGCCTCGTTCAATTTTTTTTGTAACTCAGATAAACTAATGTTCCGAAGCGGCGATCCTTTCGCCGTCATTTCATGATATGCATCGTCTAATTTGATGTCCTGGTCGAACGAATCGAGGCTCAATGCCCGCTTGCGATTGCGCTTTTTTCGATAGTTTATGGTCTTATTTACCGCAATTCGGTAGACCCATGTGTAGAAAGAAGACTTCCCCTTGAACCGGGGCAGCGCCTCGAAGGCCTTCACAAAAACTTCCTGTGTCAGATCCTCCGCATCCTCCCGATTCGAGGTCATATTGTAGGTTAAGCCGTAAATTTTTGAGTGATATCGTTCAACGAGCTGATCGAAGGCATGCACATCGCCCTGCTGCGCTTTCAGAACCAGCTCAGCATCGGGCGGACCTTCTTCTTCGGGAGACTCCTCGATTTCGGGGGTTTTCTCCCCTTCAAGAATGTCCTCTTTTTCTTCCGGATTCTCATCCGGCTCGAGATTTACTTTGCCAACCATACGTACGCGCTATGTTAATGTTTAGCGCCCCCCTTGCGAGTAAAAACATTCAAGACATTCAAAGGATGATCACCGTTCAATTATTACCGAAGAAACATTGCTGAATCAGATCATCACTCAAAAAAGTGGATTATTTCCGGGATGGGGGTTCCTTGCCCAATTCCGTGAGGACCATTTTGAGGTCGGCCCAGGCATCCTTTTTTTTGGAGGGGTCGCGTAGCAGGTACGATGGGTGGAACGTCGGCATCAGCTTAATGCCGGCATATTCCTGCCAAACGCCCCGCATCCGCGTAATCCCTACCGGCTTGCCCAGCAGGCCCTCCATCGCTGTGCCGCCAAGGCCGACAATGATTTTGGGCTTAATCAGCCGAATCTGCTGGCGAAGGTATGGCAGGCACATCTCCATCTCTTCCGGTAAAGGCTTACGGTTGGCGGGCGGGCGGCATTTCACCACATTGCCGATAAACACGTCCTCGCGCTTATAACCCATCGCTTCGATCATTTTATCCAGCAATTTGCCGGCTTTCCCCACAAAGGGGCGGCCTTGGGCATCCTCTTCGGCCCCCGGCCCCTCACCAATGAACATAATATCCGGAGAATCGCCATTGCCCTCGCCCGGAACCGTTGAATTCCGTTCTTGGCACAGGCCGCAGTTGGTGCAGTTCGAAATATGGGAGGCAATCGCTTCCAAGGATTGGAAATCGTCCGGAATCGGCCCGGTCTCCACGACGACGGCCTTAACTGCTTCAGCTTCCGGCTCTTTGGCCAAGACCTCCAGCACCGCACGATCCACTTCCAGGCGCTGGACGCCCTCTTCGCGCTGGTGCTCGAGCTAGTGTTCAATATCCTCCAGCAACCCGTAATATGTCGTTTCTTCAGCCATTTAAATACTTATTTCCCCTCGCAGAGGCGCAGAGACCGCAGAGTTTAATAATGAAAATGCTCTGCGAACTCCGCGCCTCTGCGAGGAATTAAACTACCCGTCTCGTAGAAGATTCAGTAGAGACTTCATATCTTCAAACAACGGCGCTTCGAAGGAAAGCCTTTTCCCGGTTTCCGGATGATTAAACGTCAGCTTTGCCGCATGTAGCATCTGCCGCTCCGGTTCAGCCGGCAGTCGACCCTTATGACGCCGGCCATAGAGCGTGTCCCCGACAATCGGATGTTTCAGGTGCGCCATATGCACGCGAATCTGGTGCGTGCGCCCCGTTTCAATCTTCACGCCCATCCAGGCACATTGCGGAAATAGTTCCAGACATTGGAAGTTGGTGACCGCCTCGCGCCCGTCTTCTTTCAAAACGGCCTGTTTTTTACGATGAACCGGATGCCGACCCAGCAGCGTTTCAATCCGTCCGCTTTTCGATGGTTCGCCCCAGACCATCGCAACATACTCTTTTTCTGTTTGACGAAGGATTTTTTGTTTGTCCAATAACTCTT
>CAKZQV010000110.1 GCA_937141895.1 uncultured Verrucomicrobiota bacterium | reverse complement strand
CAGGAATCCTGATTTCACAACCGGCTTCCAGTCCATCATGCATCTTTCCAAGCTCAGGGAATTGCAGCTGAACAACCGTTCCCGGAACCAGTTCGCGCTCGGTAGCGAATGTCATCAGGCATGTCATACACAACATGACCATCATAGACCCTATCGCTTTTAGAGGACCGACATGGCGCCTAAAGCGAAGCACACCCACCAAACCACCCAATATGATTAAATCTCTAACCATAATACCGAGGTAGTTCGTCTGAACCTCGGATTTTCCAAAGCAGCCGCACGAAATATCCAGCCCGCGCATCCATGCTGACAACACAACCAAAAGAAAAACGGTCATTAACAGAAGGAGCGCGGCCGCCGCGGAACGATGCCAAATGCTCGGACAAAGCAGCAGCATACCGCACACAATCTCGAAGGGAGGCAGATAAAAAGCCAGCGCCCAAGCCAACGAGTACGGCAGCAGCCGATACCCCTCTATATCCGCCAGAAAAACATCAGGCGTCATAAACTTTATTACACCCGCATAAATAAAAACCGCCGCGAGAATCAACCTAATAAAAAAAAGCAGGATCTTCACAGCTGCGACACCCTCTGCTTTTTCCAGCTTTCCCAACCGCCTTTCAGCACAAACACCTGCTTCATCTGAAACTCGGTCCGAAGCCGCGCAGCAATCACTTTGCTTGATCCGCACTGCCGGCTGTCGCAGTAGATAATCAGCGCCAGACCGGGATACCACAGATCCAGCACGCTGGCGATCTGCTCATCAAAATAAGCTTCCGTAAGATTCAGCGCACCGGGAATATGCTCCTGCTCATATTGTGATGGAGACCGCGCATCCAATAGTAGATACGGCTCACCCCACTGCTCTACCGTCCCAACACTCACTTCACCTTCTGCAAGCCGCATAGGATTCCATGCCGGTTTATGGGGAGAAAATAAAACGTTCAAAACCGCAGGCAATAACGGCAGAAGTACGATTACGGCAATAATCCACCCCGTCTTTTTTCCAGGCAGCTTCATATCCCTTCCCCCGTGCAGTAGGTCATCCAGTTCGGGATATAGTCCGCCGCCCCCGCGATCTCTAAAAGCTCCCAGTCGGGATTCGTGCCGACAATATTTTTCCACCGCCGGCTCCGCCGCCAATCGCCCATGTCACCGATCACAACCCGCAACGCATAAGAAGCCGACTCATCAATACCTTTTAAAAGATCACCTCCGGAAGGGCTCAGCAGTGTAACCCTGCCTGAATAGGTGTCTAAGAAATCGATTTCATTAATATCGCCGCACAACACCACGCAGGAATAATCATCCAAACAGAGTTCATGCAAAACATTCGTATCCGTCACAACGGTCATACATCCAACCAGATCGATCTGATCACGTATCGTATGCCCATACCGCTCTCCCAGCACATCTAGATCGGGATTAACCAAAAGAACCCCGTCAGCTTTCTCTCCAACCTGAATGCAGCCGGGCCGATGGACCACCTCCGGCTTACCCGGCATAAGACGAGCTGCACCATGCAGCCCAATGAAACAAAACAAAGCGCACACACCAGACAGGCCGAACTGCTTCCGGTCGGGCCACTCGCCCCTACACAAGCGCTGTACCATGCAGAGTGCTAATAGAAACAACGGAACAAGCCATAACCACAGCAGCGTCAGCACCGAACTGAACACACCGCCTACCCCCAAAGCAAACCAGCATGAAAAAGCGGTAATCCGCAGCGGTGTTTGCTGCGCCGGAAAGCAAAGCTGCAAGATCAGCATCCACGCACATATATAAACTGCCTGAAAAAGCAGCCCATATTCCGACATCCAGGTCAGGTGCGAATTCACCAGCGAAAGATAGGTCCGATCATCATCGGGTGTTTGATACCACTGCTGATATACACTGGACGCAGTGCCATGCCCCCAGCCGGATGGAGCCCCGGCAATCATCCGCATCCCGGAGGTATAAAGCTTCACACGGACATTTGCCGATCCATCATTGCCGCTGGTCATATGGGCCAGACGCTGACCGGTTCCAACCTCCATTGAATAGACAAACAACACGATGATAAAAATGAGTAATGAAATCCCACGACGCCATATGCCGGCTGACATAGACCATAAGGGACGATTTAATCGCCACGAAAAGGCACAAAAAGCACGAGAACCAAGGGGATTTGATCTTTGTGTTCCATGCGCTTCTTTGCGGCGATTCCTGCATTTGGCTCGGCTCAAGGCCGACAAGATGTCGGCGGTACGTATCGCCCGAAACCCGCGGACTCCAAACTGAAACCAAAGCATCAGAAGCATCCCAACCGCTAAGGCCACAATGCCGCCGCGCGATCCCGTTTGGATCAGGAATACACCGCATAAAAATGAAAGCGGCAGGCTGACCCAAAATCCCCAACGAAACCGCAGCGCCGGCCACCAACACAAGAGAAATAGAATCGCCAGCAACGTTCCCGTCTTATTCGGGCTCGACGGCCCCGCCCCGAACCAGTCCAGTCGAGTCGCAGGGAACAAAAATTCATGGATTACTTCGGTCATTTTCCTGTTTTACCGGCCGGTACCCATCCAACGCAAAGACGACAAGCATATAAGGCACACAAAGCTTTGCGTGACTCAGTGATCTCTGCGACTTTGCGTTTAATAGCCCACATCAAGCCCCCATGGTCTTTGTGTATTTTGTGCCTTTTCGTGGCAAAGACACCAACCCTCACTCCAAATTCAGTATGGTACCCCAGGCCTTCGCAATCTCCTCTGTCGGCAGAGGAACCATCACATCCTGATCCATATATTGGGCCGCAGCATCCGCTTTAAACACCTCACTGTTAATATGATCCCCAATGAAGGCGGGATGCTGCATCAAAGTGAACCGCTCCTTCGGACTTCCAACCCAATCCGGATTTCGTGCATCCGGCAGAAACTGAAGACTGTAGTCAAAAAAAGCCCGCGACAGCTTGCGCGTGGCCGCGCTGTCATTGTGCCCCAGATTTTCCTCCGCCCGAAAAATCATGTGATACCCTTTACTCCGCGCCGACTCATAAAAACGTATACCCGCCGGATAGCCATACTCCCGCGTTCCCGTCGTCACCAACCAAAGGGCTGATTTCCCCTCCTCCTCCACCAGATCATAACTGCTGTTGATGTGGATATGGATTGCATGGAAATATTCAGGAAACCGCATCGCCAACCGATGTAGCGTCTGCGCTCCACCGCTCATTCCATAAGCCATCAGATTATGTTCAGGAAGATTATACTTTTTACAAAGCCGCTTATACCCATTCTCCCAGTCCCGAGCCCGGCGGTCATAGACCCGCAGTTCTTTCCGATATTCGGAAGGGTCCATTTCATCACCGCTGACCCCGATTTTATATCCCTTCGGATTCGTCCAAGAAATCAGCGCCAGATTATTCTTGTCCGCAAATTGTACTAATGATGAAAATTTGCCCTTCGCCTTCAGGTATCCTTCAACCACCTTCGCATCGGTCGACCAAATACAAACCGCCAACACACCGCGCACCCTATACTCTTCTCTATCCTTCGCATCCTCATAAAAGATCCGGCCATTAGGAAAACGAACCAGAAACGTCATCTCTCCCGAAGCACTCAGCTTTGACCGCTCCGTCAGGGAATATATATGTTCTGCAGCATTACAGGTTGCGGATAGGGAAATGAACAATGCGAATGAAGGCAGAAATAGTGAAATGCGAGACACGATCGCTCCCCCGGAACACACTATTTATATTGGCTCAGATCCATCGGCTTTGAATATTTATTTATTGGTCCCACACGGGGACGGTTTCTAGCCTCAGCTTCATATTCCCGTTTAGCCTCCACAGACCTCATTAAAACTTCCAGTTCCTCAGCGCTTGGCAAAAAGTCTCGAACAAATAAAGAAAAATTCTCACCCTCGCAGGTCAGATTCACATCACCAAAACCATTAGGAATGAATATCTCTTCCTTTACGGACTCCTGCCTTCTAATATTAAATATATATCGCTTCTTAGTTTTATTAATAAGATTTTCACGTTCCACATGAACAACAGCTTTTAAATCCTCCTTTTCGGACAACCACACGGAAAATAAACTACGATCCCCTGAAGCTGGAAGCATATATACTCGATCCTCACTAATACCTGGACCTAGTTTCAATGCGGATCGAAATTGGATGGCCATATCATTTTGTAACTTTATCGATTCCCCTAATAACTCTAGATATGTTCCAATAATTGAAGCACTAGTTAAAGCTTGGCAGTTATCCCAGCGCTGCAACTCCCCAGAATCTGGCCGTAGGTGATATGCATATTCGCAGTCATAAAAGAATGAGTCATAAGTAACTGCATTTGAAAACTCAGTGTATGCTTGAGCAAATAGCATCTCATCATCTGTGAGAATGCAATACTTAACCCTCTTACCTAAATCGATAGACCCCGCGCTGTCATCTCCCAATAAGATCTCAATCTCTTGCTTAATAACTGCATTGTTTTTCGTTTTTACCTCGTCCGGAGAAATGTCCTCAATATCAACTTCAATGTAATAGCTTTCCTCCAGAGGTAGCCCAGCAATCTCCAACACATGAGTTAAACCACAAATTGCGAATACTGGATCCGCTAGAGTTAAGAACAAACTAATTAGAATCAGTAATTTTTCTTTCAAAAAAACCTCCACGGCACATTCACCTTTTTTCACAGCTCAAGTTACCGCAAGACACCTAGTTATGAACTTGCGGTATCCCAAAAACAATCAATCTCCACTTCGATAGCAGTCAGAAACCTTGGCCTTTGGAACATCCTTATTAAAGGGCGTAATTGAGTCAAGCTCGCTACAATCCGAACCGATATACCTATGATAGTAAAAGGTATAAGGCTCATTCGTCATCGTACAATTTTTCCCATACGCATATCCATTGCATTCCTCCTCCTTGAAACGCTGTGGATCAATGTAACCACTATTAGATCCAACAGAAGTACAACAATCGGCAGCCGAACAGGAAAGATAATCTCGATCTTGCCCTTTCCCTTCATGATCACAACCATCAGTTGCATCAACATACAATGCTCCACATACAGTCCCTATTAATAAACCAATCAGCATAATTTTTCTCATTACCATCTCTCTTCTTTTATCTTATTTGTGTTTAATTCTCACACTACGTTCGTTCCCATCCTTATCGTATGAAATCCTATATAAAAAACCACCCTCTCCAGGTATATTGACGCTCCCACTTCTTGCTTTTCCACTATTACCCGCCAGCGTTAAAATAATATTTTCTGTTAAGCCTAGCCCTTCCGAGTCCACATATGTTCTGCTACCGCTTCTCCAATCCGTAACCACCCGCTCCCAACGAACTGGATTCGCAAGAGTCCTAAGAATCCAGAGGCTGGTGTTCACGCGCCATTTGCCAATGGAGCCGCCCGTCAGACAAAGTTCATCACCGCACAACGACGGGAAACCGGTTTTCATGTCCCAGGTCAGATTCAGCTCCAGCAGATCGCCGACACCTTCAATCGATCCATAATGGCTGGGCTTTTCTATTTTCTCGGGATCTTTCTTTTTCGGACGAGGATGAAACTTTTCATACAGATCCAAATGACCAGCCAGCACCATCAGCTCCCGGGGCGGTATATCAAAAGCTTTATACTCAAAATCAGCACGTTCACCATCGGCAGCCACAACAGATGAGAGCAACTGAACCGGGCCGAGTTCTTCACCAAACAGCGTCATATTTTCCTGAAGCCTAAACTCAAAATTTTGACCCGCAGTTTTCAGATGGAGTACTTGCCCTCCATCACCATTGACAGGAACAAGCTGCAGAACAGGATCAGTATTTTTACTGCTCAGAATCGAGAATCCGTTCTTCCTCCGCCTGAAATCCAGCGTAACGGTTTCTCCTGCCGACTTCATCCGCCAGCGAACTAGCCGTTTATCCTCGAAATGAAAAATATTTTCCTCGTCCCCAGCCAACAGGACAAGTTCTGCATCCTTCCCTTTAGATTCATATTGCAAAGTGCGATGTTTCGACTCTTTACCCTTTTTAGGAATATCGAATTGGAAACGCTGACCGGTCACACTCACAAACGTAATGTTGTTTTTTCCTGAAGGAATCAAGCGGCTTTCCAGCAGGGGCATTTTCCAGAACGGGCCAAATGTTCCGTTTACTTTGGGGTCGGAAACAAAATCCAGAAACAGCGGGATTTCATATTCGCCGAACTTCAGGTCGCACAGGCGGAACCGTTTGGCATAGTGCCCTTCAGTCGTAATGTTTTTGGCAAACCGCTCCACATGATAAAAATCCAACCCCGGCTCCTTCGCCGAAACCGTGTTACCACAAAGCAACGCCAGCGGAAGCAACAACGCCGCCACACCCTTTCCTTGGAACACGGCCTCCAAGATGGAGGCGGTACGTACCGCAGGCATCCTGCCTGCAATATCCCGAACCAATGTGAAAATGGATTTTGAAACAATCATCGTTTAACTATCGAACCAGGGCATAGAAATAATATTTCTTCTCGATCTCTCCGTTAATGATGACATCCGCCATCACTTTACCGGTCACCCCGGCCTCCGTTGTCTTCGGCTTAATGAGAATCTTTTTTCCCGAAACTTCATTTCCGTCCTCTAAACGAATATCGAAATCCTCTGAATCAATGCTGACCCTCTCCAGCGCGATGTTGTATTCGGTGGCCAGCTTCACATGGATCTCTTTTTCTATGGGTTCCGATCCCTCCCGCCAAAGCAGCATGCTCGGAGTGGATTCCAGCAACTGGGGAATTTCAAGGTCCAGAGATAGTTTGGTCGACGATGGTTCGGCACCTCCGGTGACTACGGTAACGGTGACCTTCTGTTTTCCGATCCGCTTGCCTACGGTGAAAGAACCTTCAATAGCCCCTGATTCACCCGGCTGATAGGTCAGCTTGCCCGGTTTGGCCGCTGTGCATCCGCAGGAATTTTTGACCTCCGTGATTTCAACCGGAGCCGTACCGGTGTTTTTAAAGGGAAAAGAAAACGCATACGTTTCCGCTCCCGGTGGTACCGTGGCCGTCAAGGTCTGCTGCTTAAACTCCAGATCGGCCGAAACCCACAACGACATGCCGGATAAAATCCCGATGAACATACTCCGCTTGCCCATTACCCCAAAACTCCCTCTTAAAAAACGTCGTAAACAATGCGGTCTGTATTACCCCCCCCGCACATTCTTGCAAATATATTTTTATTATTTTTATGTTAGTAGTATATTTTACTATCTTGCGTTTAAACACCCACTGAAGCCTGAAAAAAACAGCGTCCGCGACACCGCTATAAATGCGATGAGAAAAAAGTAGGGAGCCTTGAGAGGACCCAACTATACGTCGGCGGCACAACGGTATCGCCCGCATCCTGCGGAATTGGCAGAATAGATATCGGCCATACAGGATACGGCACACAACTGTTGAGATATTTAGGCCGCGAAAGAGAACCCTGAGGCCACAGGGATTTAAAATAATTTCCTCAGCGCGCTCTGCGCCTCTGCGAGGAATAGGAATATATATTAAACCCAGTCGGCCAGGCGCAGATTGGGATTCACATCAATCGGTTCTTCACAGGATTTTTCCAGCCGCACCTTTTCATAGGCCGCACCGGCGATCATGGCCGCATTATCGGTGCAGAGCGGCGGCGGGCAGAGCAGCAGCGGGATACCGGTTTTTTCAGAAAGCGCGGTCAGTTTTTCTCGCAGCACTTTATTCAAAGAAACCCCGCCGGCGCAGGAAAAGCTCTTGATTTCATATTTCTTAAATGCGCGCTCAACCCGCTTAGCCAACGCATCCGCCACGGCTTCCTGGAAACTGGCGGCAATATCGGCCATTTCCTGACCTTCCGGTTCATGGTCGAGATTTTTGACGTGCGTCAGCAACGAAGTTTTCAAGCCGCTGAAACTAAA
>CAKZQV010000109.1 GCA_937141895.1 uncultured Verrucomicrobiota bacterium | reverse complement strand
GTTAGAGGCACGAGATATGATTTTATGCCCGGAAAAGTTGATCATTATTTCTGCGATTAAGATTAGTTGTAACACATTACAAATAGGTGGTTTGAGTGTGGGTGCGCTTGACCTGGCCGCAGGTGCTCGCTACCGTAATTTGTTATTTTTCTAACTCGCTAACCACATGGGGAACATACGATGAGTGAACAGATTAAGGTCATGCTGAACGAAGATGAGCTGCCAAAGCAGTGGTATAATTTGGCCGCGGATTTTTCGAATCCGATGCTGCCGCCGGTGGATATCGAGGGCAATCCGATCGGCCCGGAAGCCCTGGCGCCGGTTTTTCCAATGAACCTGATTGAGCAGGAGGTCAGTACGGAGCGCTGGATCGATATTCTAGAAGATATTCTGGGCTACTACAAAATCTGGCGCCCAACCCCGCTTTATCGCGCGCGCCGTCTGGAAAGGGCGCTCGGGACGCCGGCAAAGATTTATTACAAAAACGAAGGTGTCTCGCCGGCCGGTTCGCATAAGCCGAACACGGCGGTGGCGCAGGCCTGGTATAACAAACAGTTCGGCATTAAAAAGCTGACCACCGAAACCGGCGCGGGTCAGTGGGGATCGGCACTGTCGTTCGCCTGTTCGCTGGTGGGCGGGATTGAATGCAAAGTCTTCATGGTCCGCATCAGTTTCGACCAGAAGCCGTTCCGGAAAGTCATGATGCGCACCTGGGGCGGCAACTGTGTGCCGAGTCCGAGCATGGATACGGAAATCGGTCGTAAAATTTTGGCCGAAGATCCGGATACGCCCGGCTCGTTGGGTATTGCCATTTCCGAGGCGATTGAAGAGTGCGTGAAGCGCGAAGACACGCGCTACGCCCTCGGCTCCGTGCTCAACCATGTCATGCTGCATCAGTCCATCATCGGGCTCGAAACGCAGGCGCAGATGAAGAAAGTGGGCGATAAACCGGATATCGTGATCGGTTGCGCGGGCGGCGGCTCCAATTTTGCTGGCCTGGCGTTCCCCTACATGAACGAAATGATCCACGGCGCAAACATCCGCGTGATCGGTACCGAGCCGGAAGCCTGCCCGACGCTGACCAAAGCCAAATTCCGCTATGATTCCGGCGATGTGGCGATGATGACGCCGCTGCTGCCGATGCATAGTTTGGGTCACACCTTTGTGCCGCCGCCGCTGCACGCGGGCGGCCTGCGCTACCACGGTATGGCGCCGATGGTGAGCCATGCGCTGAAGGAAGGGTTGATGGAAGCGCAGTCGGTGGGTCAGACGGAGTGCTATCAGGCGGCCATCCAGTTTGCCCGCACCGAAGGATTTATTCCCGCACCGGAAACCTCGCACGCCATTGCCCAAGCGATCCGAGAAGCGAAACAGGCGAAGGAAGAAGGTAAGGAAAAGACCATTCTTTTCAACTGGTCTGGCCATGGACTGATGGATCTGAAGGGCTACGAAGCCTTTCTCGACGGTAAGATGGAAGATTATCCGCTGCCGGATGAACTTCTCCAACGTTCGGAAGCGTCTATGGACGGCCTGCCTATGCCATAGCCGGAACGAACCCGCTTACCCTTGCGTGGTAATTTCGGTGTGCTACACTCCCGCTACCAAAGCGGACAAATCTGGTTCTATTTGAACAATTTGTCCTCTTTGTGGTCCGACTGATTTAAATCATGGGAGTTCTATGCGCACATATTTTGCATCTGTTTCAATCTTGTTGGTGGCCGGACTGTTCGGCTGTTCCAAGGAGTCCGGTTCCGGAGCCGGCCCGCGTCCGCCCGCACCGGTGGAAACCGCGCCGGTAGAAACCGGAACCATTCGGTCCATCCGTACGTTTGGAGGGGCTTTGGAGCCGCGTGCAGCGTTCATGGTTTCCCCGAAAACCGGCGGCCGCCTGGAAGAGGTGCTGGTGGATATTGGGGATTCCGTGAAGCGCGGGGCTGTGGTGGCCCGGCTGGATGATGATGAATATCGGCAGGATGTGGCGCAGGCCGAGGCGGAACTGCTGGTGGCCCGAGCAAATCTGGCCGAAGCTGAAAGTGCACTTGAAATTGCCCTTCGTGCCATGGAGCGAACTGAAACGCTAAGCAAACGGGGGGTGGCCTCCGAGGCGGAACTGGATGCTGCGCGCAGCCAATTGTTGGCCCGGGAAGCAGGCGTTGAAGTGCAGAAGGCTCAGATCACCCGGGCGGAAGCGGCGGTTGAAGTGGCGCGTATTCGGATGGGCTATTCCGCCGTTGCAGCCCTGTGGGCGGACGACGATATAAGTCGTGTAGTGGCTGAGCGTTTTGTGGACGAGGGCCAGACGGTGAGTGCCAACACGCCGCTGCTTGAAATTGTGGATCTCGATCCGCTGCTCGGTGTGTTTTACGTGACGGAAAAAGATTATGCCAACCTCAAGAGCGGGCAGCAGGTGCAGGTCCATACGGATGCCTATCCCGGAGAAGGCTTCATGGGACGCATCGAACGCATTGCTCCGGTTTTTCATCAGAATTCACGGCAGGCCCGAGTGGAGATTGCGGTGCCTAACGGCGACCTTCGGCTCAAGCCTGGCATGTTTATCCGCGCGGACGTCGAGGTTCGGCGGTTGGACGATGCGGTGATTGTGCCGGCGGAATCGATTGTCACGCGCTCGGACATGCAGGGTATTTTCCTCGTGGCCCCCGATGGACAACATGCACAATGGCGAACCGTAAAAGCAGTCATCCGTGAAGGTAAGAGGGTGGAGGTTTTGGGCGAGGGCCTGATCGGCCGCGTAATCACGTTGGGACAACAGCTTATCGAGGACGGGTCGGCCATCAATGTGGTGGATGGCGGTAGGGTTAAACTCGATGAGGATGTCCCATGAACCTGGCGGAGTTCAGTGTACGCCGGCCCGTTTTTACGACGATGGTCGCCCTGATCTTGATTGTGCTTGGCACGGTTTCCCTGAGCCGCCTGCAGATTGATCTGCTGCCCAGCATTGAGTTGCCGACGGCCTCCGTTCGAACGGATTATGAGGGCGCCAGCCCTGAGGTCATGGAGCGGCTCATCACGCAAATCATGGAAGAAATCGTTGCGACTGTTCCCGGTGTGGAGGAAATTCGTTCCACGTCGGAAGAGGGGCGAAGCAACGTGGGCGTTACCTTTGTTTGGGGCACTGATCTGGATGCGGCGGCCATCGACTTGCGTGCAACGATTGAGGATGAAATCAGCGAACTACCCGATGATATTCCCCGCCCGCGCATCAATAAATTCAGTATCGATACATTTCCGGTGGTGCTGATCGGAATTTCCAGTCCGTTGGATCCCGTAGAATTGACGCAGCTGATTGAGGATCGTATCCGGCATCGTTTCACGCAGATTTCCGGGGTGGCACAGGTTGACTTCTGGGGTGGTTTTCCGCGTGAAATTCGCGTGGAGATTGATCCGGATAAAATTAATGCGCTGGGCCTGTCTCTGAACCATGTGCTCGATACGCTGCGCGATGCCAACCTTGACCTTCCGGCGGGACAGATTGAAGAGGGACGCTACGAAGTGACGCTCCGCGCGCCGGCTCAGTTTAACAGTGTGCAGGAAATTCGTGACACTGTGCTGGAAATGCGTGGCGGGGCCGCCGTTACAATTGGTGAAGTGGCGGAGGTCGTCGATACCTACGAAAAGCTGACGCGCATCATCCGGGTGAACAACGAGCGTGGCGTGCGCATTGCCATCCGCAAACAGTCAGGCGCAAATACGGTTGAAGTTTCACGGCTCATTCTGCAAGAGATCGATGCGCTCAATGCCGAGTTCCCGCAGATCAGCATTGTACCGGTAATCAACCAGGGAAATTTTATTGAGCGCTCCATTCAGAACGTGGCGCGGTCAGTTCTCTATGGCGGTGGGCTGGCGATCCTGATTCTGCTGTTTTTCCTGCGGAATATCCGCAGTACACTCGTGATTTCGCTGTCGATTCCGATCTCGATCATCGCCACTTTTTCGCTGATCTATTTTGCCGGTTTCACCATCAATCTCATGACACTCGGCGGTTTGGCGCTGGGGGTCGGGATGATGGTGGACAGCTCGATTGTGGTGCTCGAAAATATTTTCCGCATGCGGGATGAAGACGGCCAGAAGCCCGCCAAGGCCGCGGCGGTCGGAGCTTGGGAAGTGGCCCCGGCGATTACGGCCAGTACAATTACGACGTTGGTCATTTTCCTGCCCGTCGTTTTTGTGAAAGGGGTGTCCGGCCTGTTGTTCCGCGAGCTGGCCTATGTGATTGCCTTTTCTCTGATCTGTTCGCTGCTGCTTGCGCTTAGTCTGGTGCCGATGCTGGCTTCGCGCCTGTTGAAATCGAAAGAACAGGATCGGGTCGGCCCGGGTTGGATTGAACGCTTGAAACAGGATTCCGAGAAACGTTTTGATCAGTTGAATACGGGTTACTTGATAATTCTGGGTGCGGCCCTGCGACATAAAATGGCGGTCGTGGTCGGAGCCGTAGTCTTACTCGGGCTCAGCTTGTTGACCGTTCCAATGATTGGAACCGAGTTCCTTCCGCCGAGTGACGAGGGCGAGGTGCGGGTTAGCGGCGAAATGGAAGTTGGAACTCGGCTGGATCTGGTGGATCGGCAGACGCGGCTGATGGAATCGATTGTCTATGACGCCGTGCCGGAGGCGGTCTCCACCGTGGCCTCGGTGCGCGACAATGAGGGCGAAATCCGGATGTCGTTGGTGAAAGCCTCAGAGCGTTCCCGCTCCAATGTGGAAATTGCCGAAGATCTTCGGCAACGGCTGGAGGGCAAAATTCCGGGGATGAAAATCCGTACCCGTGCCCCGCAGGGGCAGTTTTTGTTGGAACGCATTATCGGCGGCGACGAGGGCGTAACCGTGGAAATCCGTGGCTTTGAACTGGATGTGCTCAAGACGCTTTCCGATAAAGTCGTGGATGCCATCGAAGATATTGAGGGCATTACGGATGTGGACCAGAGCTTTGATGACGGCACGCCGCAGGAGGAATTTGTTCTGGATCGGCGGAAAATTGCCGACCTCGGGTTCACACCACGTGATGTGACGGAAGTTATTGAAACAGCGATTGCCGGATCGCGGGCGGGGAATTATCACAGTAAGGGCAATTCCTACCGCATTCTGGTGCAACTGAAAAATGCGGAGAAACGATCACTGGACGAAGTATTGAACCTGACGTTACGCACGACCGAAGGAGAAACGGTGGCCCTTCGGAATCTGGTGACTACGGTCAGCAGTCGGGCGCCACTGGAAATTACCCGTAAAGATCAGCAACGGCAGGTTACGGTCAGTGCCAATGTCACCGGGCGTGACCTGGGATCGGTGGCGGCGGATATCAAAGAAAAGCTGAATCAGATTCCACGGCCCGACAGCTATGATCTACTCATTGCCGGTAATTTTGAGGAGCAGCAAAAGGCGATGCAGGAATTAACAGTGGCGTTGTTGCTGTCGCTTCTTTTGGTTTACATGGTACTGGCGTGCCAGTATGAGAGTCTGCTGGATCCACTGGTGGTGATGTTGTCGACGCCGATGGCGGCAATTGGGGTGTTGCTGGTGCTGTGGCTTACTGATACCACGATGAATCTGCAGTCGGCCATCGGCTGCATCATGCTCGGCGGTATCGTGGTGAACAACGCGATCCTGCTGGTGGACCAGGCCGGACGACTGCATGAAGAGGGCCTTTCGCTGAACGAAGCGGTGGCCGAAGCCGGGCGGCGGCGTTTTCGGCCGATTTTGATGACGACGCTGACGACCATCCTCGGGCTTTTGCCGCTGGCGCTGGGGCTGGGCGAGGGTTCCGACGCGCAGGCACCCTTGGCCCGAGCAGTCGTGGGCGGATTAGCGGGCTCCACATTGATCACCCTGGTTCTGATTCCAGTGGTATATACGTTGGTGCATGGATTCCGTAAGAAAAAGGTAAAGGCATGATGAAACTTGCGTTTGTGACCCTGTGTGGGGTTTTTATACTTTCTCTGAATCTGCACGCGGATACGAACAGTCCCGCCCCGATGAAGCTATCGTTGGAGCGGGCGGTACTGATGGGCCTGCAGAATAACCGCGGGTTGCAGGTGCAGCAGTTTAATCCCGTCATTGCCGGAGCGTTTGAGCAGCTGGAGCGCGGCGTCTACGATCCTGAATTTTTTGCTGCCTTTTCCGACTCAGAAGAAAATGTCGTGGAAACATCAGCGGCGACGGCCTCGCAGTTTCAGAATGAAGGTTCCGAGACGGAAGGTGCGGTCGGTATTCGGCAACGACTACCGACGGGTACGGAGGTTGAAGCTTCAGTCAGTTCGGAGCGGACGATTTCCACGCGGTCGCCGGAGCAACAGACCGCGCGTGTCGGGTTGACGGTAACGCAGCAGCTGCTACGCGGATTTGGGCCGGCGGTGAACTTGGCGTCGATTCGTCAGGCCGAACTGGAGACGGAAGCCAGTCGCTATGAACTGCGGGGTTACACGGAAGCGGTGATTGCCGATATTGAAATCACATACTGGCGCTATGTTGCTGCCCGGGAGGCGATCCGGGTGGTCGAATCTTCGCTGGAGGTTGCGAACAGTCAATTGAAGGAAGTTGAATCGCGTATTGAAGTCGGGGATCTGCCGGAAAATGAAGCGGCCGCGGCACGGGCCGAGGTTGCGCTGAGTAAGCAGAACCTGATTGATGCGCAAAGTGCCATGGCGGAGCAACGATATATTCTGCTTCGTCTGGTTCAACCCGATTTAAGGGTGCGGCAGATGCAGTCGCTGGAAGCGGTAAGTCCACCGGATGTGGATGTGTCTACAAACCCCGACGCGGAAGATTCTATTCTTCTGGCGCAGCAATCCCGCCCGGAAATCAAGGAGGCGGAACTGCGGTTGAGAAGCGGTGAGCTGGAAACGGTGGTCACGCGGAATGGCCGGCTGCCGCGGCTGGAGCTGTTCATTAACCTGGGCAAAACCGGCTATGCAGACACCTTCGATGAAAGTTTTAAAAATCTGGATGGTCCAGGCTATGACGTGACGGTCGGCCTGGAGTTCAGTCAGGCGCTGGGCAACCGACAGGCCCGGGCGCGAGACATGATTGCGCGCACCGAACTGGAGCAGGGGAAAGAGGCGTTGGCCAATCTGCGTGACCTGGTTCGTTTCGATGTTCTGCTGGCTTTGAATGAGCTGGAGCGCGCACGTCTGCAGGTGTCAGCCTCGACAGAAACCCGGGGCTATCGCGAGCAGACGCTACAGGCGGAGCAAGACCGCTTTGAGGTGGGAACCGCCACGGCGTTGGATGTGGCGTTGACCCAGCGTGATTTGGTGCGAAGCCGCATTGCTGAAATCGAAGCGCGTGTGGCTTTTCTGATTGCCCGAATCCGACTGTATCAGGCGGAGGGAACGCTCATTGAGCGGCGCGGACTTTCGGTTGATCCCATCGACCGTTAGCCCAGGCGGATAAGCATAGGCCTACTCTGGTTCCGGGGACGTTCGGTCGTTTTTCCAATCATTGGAATTGCTTTCAGCAGAGAAGTGGGCCTTTTTTTCAATGATGGGAACGCGCTATGGATGATAAAAAATTCCTAATTTTACTTACGGTATTCGGAGTGGTTTTTCTAGTTTTGGTTTTGAGTTTCGCAGCGGTGGTTGTTCTGGACTCAACAGGGCATAAGAATCCCGCAAAAGTCAGCAACAGCGGGGGGCATGCTTCATCGCTTGATGCGGCGTCACTGCTCAACTTGAAATAGCTCACCCGTCTTTTCAACCCATTCGCGCAGAATCAATACTGGACGCTCGGGTGCGTGCTCGTTAGCATTCCTAGGCCTCAAACCATGAAAGGGTGTCGAGATGCTTAAATCCATTATTGTCGTTCTTGTCCTGGGGTCTGTCTGTGTTCAGGCTGCCGAGAAGAAACGGAATTGGGGATATTCCAATACGCCGAAACTCCCGTCCGGGTGGCGGGTGCATGATATTGAGCGTCCGCAGCCCGAGGTGGTGACCCCTGCGCAGAATCCGGGCGGTGCGCCGTCGGACGCCATCATTCTTTTTGATGGAACCGATGTCTCGGCGTGGATGGGCATCAAGCAGGATAATCCGAAGAAGAAAAAGTATAATCCCGAAGGCAACATGCTGTGGAAGGTGGAGAACGGCTATTTGGAATGTACGCCGACTGGGGATATTCGGACCAAAGAAAAATTCGGGGATTGTCAGTTTCATATCGAATGGCAGACGGCGAATCCCCGGCAGGGCAATTCTCAGAATGCGGGAAACAGTGGGATTTTCATGCAGCGGCGCTATGAAACCCAGGTGTTGGATAATTTTGAAAACCGTACCTATGCCGATGGCATGGCGGGTTGCGTATACGGTCAGCAGCCGCCCTTGGTGAATGCCTGCCGGAAGCCGGGTGAGTGGCAGAGTTATGACATTATTTTTCAGGCGCCGCGGTTTGATGGCGATGTGTTGGTTTCGCCAGCTTATGTGACCGTTTTTCTCAATGGGGTGCTGGTGCAACATAACCAGGAAGTATTGGGGCCCACAACGCACAAAAAGCTCCCGGTATATAAGCCGCATGGGGATGATGCCATCCAACTGCAGGATCATAACAACAATACACGGTTCAGAAATATTTGGATTCGAAGGCTGAATCTGACCGCGGATAACGCTCGATCGGAGTAGTTTTTTTAAAAAAACAGGAAATTGGTCATTCAAAAACCCCATAAAAACAGGGGATTTTGTTGTTCAGGAAAAGTTTCGAAAGAAAGATGACCAAAAATGTGTTCCGTCGGCGTATTAGTCTATGAAACTCGGGTTTGGGTTTCACTTGGGCTGCGCGGGGTTTCTCCTCCTCTTTTCCTCGCGCAGTCTTTTTTTATGCTCTTAGCCAATTGTGCTGATGAGATCTAATATAATGTACTAATTATTTTTCTTTGGGTTTCCGATCATTGGAAATCTATTTTCTTTCGGAGTTTCCAATGGCTGGAAAACTTAGTGCATTTTGAGTGATTTTCATAAACGGTAATGCTGGCAGGGGAAATCATTAAAATCCTGAAAAACTGATCAGGATTTATGCGCCTTGAAACCCTGATAATTCCATAAAAAGAGTGAGTAACTATTACCACTCTAATTATATAAAGATCTTCCATGTAGTGGTTTGTAACTTGCTGTGTAATTGGCCTTAACGATCGGATTTATAGAATGACAAGGAGATCATGAGGTATGAGTACACTACGCATGACGTTTGCGGTATCAGTCGCAACACTAAGTTTTTTGAGCACGGTTTTGGCCAGTGGAAAAGTTTTGGAAATAAAGACGGAGGAATCGGAAATCAATCTGAAAACTTGGATGGTGGTCGGCAACAAATATCAGTTGCAGTGTACGACCAACCTGGCTTCCGGTGTCTGGACCGATTTAGGCCAGCAGATTACAGCGGATCAGGCCACATCGAACCTGACCGCCGGAGCTGAAGCCAAAGCCTGTTGGTTCCGTGTGGTTGAAGAAACCATGGAAATTGAAGGGCCGCGAACTCCGCCAACACCTCCTTCCGAGGTACCATCAAAACGTCCGGTGCGAAAACCATCGATTTAACATCAATTTCGTTGTTTAACCGTTGGGCTCACGTAGAGTGGTTTTCATTTATGGAGGATGTATGAGTGAAGAACATAAACCTGAAAACCCACTGATCAGCATTGCGGTTAATGTGGTCATTCCTGTGGCCATTCTCAGTTTTTTGAGTAAGGATAAATATCTGGGGCCCGTCTGGGCGCTTGTGATCGGCTTGGCTTTTCCGATTGGCTATGGACTGCGCACCCTGATCCGCGATCGCAAAGCAGATTTTATGTCAATTATCGGGATTATCAGCGTCACCTTGACCGGCGTCTTCGGCATCCTCAAACTTCCGCCTGAATATATTGCCATTAAAGAGGCGGCCATTCCTCTCATTATCGGAATGGCCATTGTGGTGTCCTTGTGGACGCCATTTCCCTTGATTAAAAAAATTCTGATGACCCCGCAGTTGTTCGATGTGGACCGCCTGACGTCGGCCTTGAAGGAAAAGGGGTGCGAAAGTGAGTTTGAAAAACGGCTCAAGGGACTCACCTTCGAGTTTGCCTCGTCCTTTTTCCTGTCGGCGGTGCTGAACTATGCACTCGCAAAATTTATGCTGAAGAGCGAGCCGGGCACAGAAGCCTATACGGCCGAATTGGGTAAAATGACCGGCTGGAGCCATGTTGTTGTGCTCGTTCCCGTAATGGCCGTAATGTTCTTCGTCATGAACAAGCTGTTCAATACGCTGACCGAGCTGACGGGCTGCCCATTGGATGATCTCCTCGCGGCGCATCACCGTGAGAAAACAGCGGTAGAACCTGAATAGAGTATTACGCTGAATAAACTCCTCTATATTTCATACATTATGATGTATGAAATGGTATTAAGCTTATGTAGATGGACACATTATTTATTTCATACATCATAATGTATGAAATTATTGTGGTCATGATATTCCCAGAATGGTTCCGGGACTACTCTCAGGTTTCCTGCAGGCTGAGCATCAGCTTACTTAATGTCTGTTGCTCGCGTTGCTCTAGCTTTTGGAGATTTTCGAGCATCTCTCTCACTTTAACTGACATCGACCGCTGCGCCATACCTTCATAAAAACGCATTAGGGTTTCATCGAAATATCGCGTGGCTTTAATGACATATTCCGCGTCCACGATTTCGGGGATAAAATAGTGTTCAAACGTCTGGTCGGTGGTTGCGATCATATATTTGAAAAACGTATCCATCGCATCTTGCGCGGCATCCTCTTCATAATCCGCCAGCCGATGTTCGAGCTGCTTCTCATGGTCCACGAGATCCTCTATCAGTTTCAGGGTGATTTCATCATGAGCCTGTGGCCTGAGGGTGCTGTAGAAACGGATGAGCCTGCGATGGAAATCGCGCGCGTGGTTTAGGATATCTCGAGTTTGATTAAATGACATAATTTACGCCTCCTTCAATCCGTAGTTTAAACCTGATCCGGGATCTGTCAACCGGATGTTGGTCGAGAAGAGGTTGCTAGCAAGGGTCTGTATTATATGGTTTGGGCAAACGTCCGGTATGATCATGAAAGTCGCGATGAAGTGTAGGGATTTTATGATTTAGGCTTGGCATTTGGGGCTATTTTATAGACGCTGTACAGCTTCTTTATCAGATTCGCAGAGCAAATGCTGCGGGATGCATTTCAATGGAAGAAAAAGGACGCACTCATGAATAAAATGATTGGTTTTGTCGCTGCCCTATTAATGGGCTTCAGTTCCATCAACGCCGCAGCGCAGAGTAACGGTAAGCCCCCTTCCTTGAAAGTGGCCTGCAGTGTATTGGCTGCCGACATCATGTTAACCATGCATACGACGGAAGGCGATAAGACTGCATCGCTCGGCAGCAGTACGGTTCCGCTGAAACCCGGGATGCGGTATACGCTGAACATTACCAAATCGGGATACAGCCCATACCGCAAATCGCTTACGGCAAACTGGGAAGGGTTACGACAGCTGAGTGTTGTGATGGAGGAGGGGATTGGGCCCGATGTATCCGAAACCTGGGTGGTTGATCTTGAAGACAATGTCACCATTGAGTTTATGCCGATTCCAACCGGAAGTTTTACGATGGGATCAGAAAACGGTACAGATGATGAGCTTCCGGTGCGCCCAGTTTCTTTTTCCCAGCCGTTCTGGATGGCTAAAACTGAAGTCACGCAACAGCAATACGGGCAATTCAAAAAGCCGCCGCAAACCTTTAAGAAAAAGAAAGTTCCGATGCCGATGAGTGCGGAACTGCCCGTGGCCGGCGTGAACTGGAAAGATGCGATGGACTATTGCCGTTGGCTGACGACCAACGAGCGGGCGATGGGCCGGTTGCCAGAGGGCTATGTCTATACGCTGCCCACCGAGGCAGAATGGGAATATGCCTGCCGGGCCGGAACTACGGACGAATATGCCGGAGATGTCCGTTCCATGGGCTGGTTCAACAAAAACAGCTCGGATCGCACGAATCCCGTGGCCAGCAAAAATGCCAATGCCTGGGGGCTTTACGATATGCATGGCAATGTTTGGGAGTGGTGTGATGATGACTGGTATTCCAACTATCTAAATGCCCCGCTCGACGGCTCCCAGCGTGGACTCGCTTTGAATGAGTATCATCTGCCCACCGAGCAGTGGGGGATGGAAGGACAGACGATCCGTTTGCGCAATAAAAATCTACGTGTTGTTCGGGGGGGATCCTGGAATTATCCTGCGAGCGCCTGTCGTTCGGCCAACCGTTTTTACCATAACCCCGGGGATAAGTTGAACTATCTCGGGTTTCGGCCCATTCTCATCTGGAATCCGCCTCAACCCAGCCTAGAGGTTACGCGCCGGATCAAACTTACAGCAGAGTAATCGCGCCGTAGGGCCGTATGAGCCATTTGATGGTTTTCCCGTACCTCATGCTTGATTGGTCCGGGAATCCCATCATTGCGGATTCCATTTGAAGATAATGTTGATGTGATCCTTTTCTTTTCTGATTCGTAATGCCTTGAGGTCGATGACCCAATCTTTGATCAGGAAGCAGGTCATCATAACGGCGGCTGCGCTCAGCGGCCAGAAAAGGTGGGGCAGGTCGATCGCCTCTCGCCAGCCGGCTACAATAATGAGCGCGGATGCAATCAAGGGAGCAAATCCGATGATGGATTCTAGGCACATGAACCGTCCTTGCTTGGTCGGATCGGGTTTGTTCTTTTTTTGGGATAGAATCCAGAGGTCACGAAGCAGGCTTTGAAGTAGAAAAAGCAGGCCCAATGACACCAGCACATATCCCAGTTCCATGTGTTCCGGAAGCAGCGGATGGATCAGAAAAAGAACAACCGTAACGACACCAATCCCTGCAAGCTCAGTTTTTTCAGACGCTGTCATAGGCTTATCATTCGCTCTTAATACCGCAATCTTACAGTAAGCGCCGCACTTTTTCTGTCGGAATCCGAGCGTAAGGATCGTGAGACTCAATCGAACAGGGATCATGATTAACAAGACAGTGATTTATGGAGGCGGAAGCGGCATTGGATTAGCTACAGCTGAAAAGTTGTTGAGCTCCGGAGAAGCTGTACATGTGACCGGGCGTGCGAAATCCAGCGTTTCCCGGGTCCTAGACCTTGGGGCCACTTGCACCATTGGAGATGTGCTCGATCCGGAATTTTTCAAACAGGTCACTGATGATGCCGGTGATAACATACATGGTTTGGTTTACGCCGTCGGCACCATCAACCTCAAAGGATTCCAACGATTGGAAACCGATGATTTTATTCAGGATTTCAAAATCAACGCGCTCGGTGCAGCGCAGGCGGTTCGGGCGGCGCTGAAGTCATTGAAAAAATCACCGAGACCCGCATCCGTTGTTCTATTTTCTTCCGTTGCGGCAAATAAAGGTTTTCCGTTTCATACTTCGGTGGGTATGGCGAAGGGCGCCCTGAATGGATTGGTTGTTTCCTTGGCCGCTGAGTTAGCACCGAAAGTCCGGGTTAATGCGATTGCACCCTCGCTTACCCGAACCTCGCTGGCCGAGCCGATCCTGAAAAATGACGCGGCCGCTAAGAGTCTCGAGCAGGCCCATCCACTCAAGCGGCTTGGCCATGCTGAGGACATTGCTTCGGTCGCTGCGTTCCTGCTTTCGGATGAGGCTTCCTGGATTACAGGTCAAATCATGGGGGTCGATGGTGGACGCTCAACCCTCATGGATCCCCCAAAAGGAATATAATATGACGCTGAAAACGCTTGATCGTGAAATACAAGTGCGCATGAAATATCTGGGCGATCCCGCCGCGCGCATTTCCCTCTTCATCATCTTTTTTTGGTTCGGGATTCTTAAACCACTGGGGTTTTCCTCTGCAGAACCGTTGGTGCTGAAGACGGTGGATTGGATGCCCATCTTAACGGCTAGCCAGTGGCTGAATGTCATTGGCTGGTGGGAGGTTTTAATTGGGATTTTTTTCCTGTTCAAGAAAACCACCCGAATAGCTATCGCCCTGCTGTTTCTTCAAATGGGCGGAACATTTATGCCCCTGTTCATTCTTCCTGAAATCACCTTCCAGCCCGGCGGCGTGCCCTTTTTTCCAACTCTGGAGGGTCAATATATCATCAAAAACATCATCATTATTTCCGCCGCGCTCGTGATCGGGGGCAACTTGAGCATGCTAAAAACGAAGGATGACTGATTTATACTCAAAACCTGCCCGGATAGAACCCGATAGGAACACACGGTCTATGATGAATCCCTGAATGACAACCTGAACTGATTTCCGCGTATTAAGGAATCTTTATAAAAGCGCTTGCTCTGCCTCCCTGTGCTTCACGAAGATGCATATAATTTACAGAACGGGTTATTATGGGATTATCAAGCACCAGAGAATGTATCCAGGCATTGGAAAATGACGGGCAATTATTGCGGATCAAAGAAGAGGTTGACCCTTATCTTGAAATGGCTGAAATCCAGCGCCGCGTTTATGCGGAAAATGGTCCGGCCATTTTGTTTGAAAACGTCAAAGGCTGCAAATTTCCCTGTGTCTCCAACCTCTACGGCACTCCCGAGCGCGCGCGCCTGATTTTTAAAGATACCTATGACCAGGTCGCGGCCCTGGTCGCTGCCAAAGCAGATCCGTCGGCTCTGTTGAAAAATCCCGGTAAAGCCCTCAAAGCAGGACTGTCTGGTCTGAACACCCTGCCGAAAAAAATTTCCGAGAATGCCGCGCCGGTTTTTGAGTGTCGTGGCACGATCAGCGATCTTCCACCGATTGTCAGCTGGCCCGACGACGGGGGCCCGTTTATTACGCTGCCGCAGGTCTATTCCGAGCATCCGGATTATCCGGGAAAACCGCTGAAAAGTAATCTGGGCATGTACCGCATTCAGCTCAGCGGCAATAAATTTGAAGCCGACAAAGAGATCGGTCTGCACTATCAGATTCACCGAGGGATCGGAGTGCATCAGAAACTGCACATGGAGCAGGATAAACCGTTCCGCGTGGCCATCTTCATCGGCGGCCCCCCGGCGATGACCTTTTCCGCCGTGATGCCATTGCCTGAAGGTATGCCCGAAGTGGCGTTTGCCGGATTACTTGCCGGTAAACGGTTCCGCTATGTGAACTATAAAGACTGGACCGTTTCGGCCGATTCCGACTTCTGCATTATCGGCACCATCAAGGGAACAAAACCGGAAGGACCATTTGGCGATCATCTGGGCTACTATAGTCTCGTGCACGATTTCCCCTGTCTGGAAGTCGAAGAAGTCTTTCACCGCAAGGATGCCATCTGGCCATTTACCGGGGTCGGTCGACCGCCACAGGAAGATACGACCTTTGGCGAGGTGATTCATGATATGACCGGCGTTGCGATTCCGAGCGAGCTGCCTGGACTTAAATCGGTGAATGCCGTTGATGCCGCCGGCGTGCATCCGTTGCTTTTGGCGATTGGTGAAGAGCGTTATACGCCCTACGTCAAAACCATTCGCCCGTCGGAACTGCTGACCATTTCAAATGCGATCCTGGGCAAGGGCCAGCTATCGTTGGCCAAATATCTTTTTATCGTCAATGAAGCAGATAATCCGGAACTCGATATTCATGACATTCCATCCTATTTCACTCATCTGTTGGACCGCATCAAGTGGGAGCGCGATCTTCATTTTCATACGGAGACCAGCATCGATACGCTCGACTATTCCGGCGATGCACTGAACCACGGTTCAAAAGTGGTCTTTGCTGCGAGTGGCGAAAAGTTCCGAACCTTGGAAGCGCAATTACCAGACCTTGAAAACTGCGCAGTTGTTGCTCCCGGCATTCTAGCGGTTCAGTCGACGTTTGAGCTCGAGACCTTTGAAAAGCATCTGGAAGATCGAATTTCGGCCGATGATTTTCCGCTGGTGGTGCTGTGTGACGATCCTGAATTTGTGGCAAAGGATTTCAGCAATTTCCTGTGGGTTACCTTTACCCGTTCCAACCCGGCGCGCGATATCGGCGGTGTAGGAAACGAAACCAAATTCAAGCATTGGGGC
>CAKZQV010000108.1 GCA_937141895.1 uncultured Verrucomicrobiota bacterium | reverse complement strand
TCATGGCGTTCTGGGTCATCGGCTACGGCGCGGTTCAGGCGTCCGCTCCGGCGGCCCTGAAACACTTCACCAAAGGCCAAGCGCCCGGCGGGAAATCTGCGATGGTTATGTCGCTTATTCTTACTGGCGTGATGAGTCTGATCGCGGTCCTGTTTGCTCAGAATATTGCACCTCATATTGTGATCGTGGGCGGCCTGCTGCTCTTTGGAATCGTCTTTGCGCTCAACTCAAGCGTCCACTCTTTTCTGGTGCTCGATTATGCCGACGGCGAGAAAGCGGCGGTCAATGTGGGTTTCTACTATATGGCGAATGCAACCGGGCGATTGATTGGAACTCTCTTATCGGGGTTGCTTTTCCAGTGGGGTGGCGTGCTGTGGGCCTTAGTCGGTTCGGCCGTTTTTCTTGGACTGACCTCCGGCATCACCCTTTTTCTCCCGAGGGAAAATCAGCGGTCCTGAGAAAGAATAGTTGAATGCCTGCCGGACTCTATGCGATGAAACCAAAACATTTGCTGAAACGCTTCACGAATTTCTAAAACAAGTAATATTGCCTCCCAGAGGCGCAGGGTCCGCAGAGTTTTTATAGGATTGATTTCTCTGCGGCCTCGGCGCCTCTGCGAGGAATATAGGAATAAAATGAAAATACTCAAAATTTATGATCCAGACACGAGTGGGTCTATCGATACGACAGCCGAGCTCGACCAATTTCTGAATAATCTCGATAAGTGCACCGTAAAGGTTGATCGTTTAGACCTTTCTCAGGATCCTGAGGCCTATACTCAGGAACCGGTAGCTGGTCTACTGAAAGAAAAAGGCGCAGATGCTCTGCCGTTGGTGATGATCGACGATGAAGTCATCAGTATCGGCGAATATCCAGACCTTGGAAAGCTGACCGGCCTGTTACAAACCTCAAAGCTCCCGTTTGGAATGCCCGATTGCTCTGCATGCCGAGGTTGTGACTAGAGCATGTGGTGTCTGAAAAGCTGGAGGGACGCTGTCCTCAGCGTCCGCGGTCAACGAAGACGTTGACCCTCCAGAAGGCATGCAGCAAATTGATGCTTATTGAAATTCGACAAGGTCGTTTGATTTCCGTATCAAACGGCCTTTTGCATTTTTGGAGAAGAGAATGAATCGTCTGTTTGTATGCCTATTTGCTGTTTTGTTTCTTGCCCGAGTTTCCGCAGCGGAAGAGGCTTGCGCTTCCTGTATCGATGGATGTGCTTGTGAGGAAATTTGTTCATGTAATCATGAGCCGCGCGCTCCGATTGGTGTGATGGGGGATCATGTTCACCACAAAGGGGCCTGGATGGTTTCGTATCGCTATATGTTCATGAACATGGATGGAACCGATTCCGATGTTTCCGGATACATGATGCGCCCGAAAAGCATGGATATGCAGATGCACATGTTCGGGGCCATGTATACGCCGATCAACAACCTGACCATAGGCTTGATGCTGCCTTATAAGGTGAACAACATGGATATGGAAATGGGGGCCATGAATATGCCCATGGAAATGGAATCGGAAGGTTTTGGTGATTTGAAGTTGAGCGGCACGTATCGGGTGTGGTCATCGTCGGTACACCAGCTGCTGGCCAATCTCGCGCTCAGTTTGCCGACGGGGTCCATGGATGAGGAAAACGGCGTTGCCCGGCTTCCGTATTCGATGCAGCTGGGCTCCGGTTCGTATGGGCTGATCCCGGGGATTACCTACACCGGTCTGGCGAACGGCTGGGGCTGGGGTGTGCAGGCGAACGGCACCTTTTACCTGAACGAAAATGATCATGACTATACGCTGGGCAATCGCTATGGCCTTCAGGCCTGGGGCCTGCGAGATCTGTGCAGCTCTTCAGCAGTTTCTCTCCGTTTAAGTGGTAACCGCGTGGAAAATATTGACGGTGCTGATCCGCAACTGAATCCGATGATGACCCCGTTGGCCGATCCGAATCTGCGCGCGGGAACCCGACTGGATCTGTTGGCTGGGATTGATTATCGAATCGGTCCGGCGCGTTTGGCCCTTGAGGGAGGAGCGCCGATTGCCCAGGAACTCGATGGTCCGCAGCTCGAAACCAAATGGATGGTCATCGGCGGGCTGCAGGTTTCGTTTTAGAGCAACGATTTTCTGTGCTCGATTTAACGCGGCCCCTTCTGCCTGCGCCTAGGCTACGGCGGACGAGTCGGGAGCCGCGTTCTACACACAATACCCACCGCGACCGTGTAGGGCGTTGCAAAGGGCGCGTGGGAAGATCCCGCGCTCAGCAGCGCTTTTTCATGACACCAATCCACGCCTTTGGCGGGTCTGATTGTTCGCCTCCAAAGTAGCCGGCGGTGAGTGATAAAATCGTAAAATGGGGTTCAACGACTCTACAGATTTCCGCTGCGCTCATGGTGGGGGGACCGACTTCGCGCGCGACGTCATCTGCGTTACCAATCATTGAAAGCCAAAGGCCGTCGTTATTTAGGTTGGCAGCAACTTTTTTGGCGAATTTGATTTTGTCGTCTTCGCTATCGATGCAGTGAAAGCATCCGCGGTCAAAAACCAGATCAAAGTCGCCGGCGAGCTCGGCCTGCAGAAAATCATCCGCCAGAAAATCAATATCCAGATGTTCGGAAGAAGCCCGTTCCTTGGCTTTTGCAATTGCCGTCGGGGAAAGATCCAGACCGGTGACTTTAAAGTCATGTTTAGCCAGCCAGATTGAATTGATTCCTGTGCCGCATCCCAGATCCAATACTGTGCAGGGATCGAGGGGGACGTCTTCCACAATATTAATCAGGTTATAATCCGCATGATCCCGATCCCATGGGATATCATTTTCCTGATAGCGTTGTTCAAACGTTCGTTCTTTCATGATTAGTTGGCCTTCAGTATGGAGACAGCCAGCAGAACCCAGCCGAGAATAAAGAACAGCCCGCCGATCGGCGTGATGGCGCCGAGCTTAGAAATACCGCTCAGTGAGAGGGCGTAGAGGCTGCCGGAAAAAATGATGATGCCGACCAGAAAGCTCCAACCACTGGACGTCAGCAGGCCGGATTGAAATTTAAGGGCCAGCAGTCCGACCGCCAGCAGAGCGAACGTGTGGTAAAAATGATACTGCACGCCGGTTTGGTACACCGTAAGCATCTGATCCGAGAGTTTACTCTTCAGCCCATGTGCGCCGAAGGCGCCAATCATGACACCGAGTGCGCCACTAATGGCTCCGAGTGATAGAAAAAGTTTTGCGACGGGGTTCATTTGGCTTCTCCTTTGTGGGGCAGGCTTTCCAGCCTGCCCTGGGCAGACAGGAATGTGCCCTACATGCTTGTTCTATTGAGTCGGGTCAACAACACGTCCGATGAAAAGAATCGTTCCGGTGGAGTTTTCGCGGATGAGAAAGAGGAAGGGGTGATTCGCAATGAAGTTCGTTTGAATACTCGCGCCGTAAGCAGTTAAACTTGTCGCGGCGATAGCCTCGGTTCCTTTTTCGGCTACGGTGATGCTCGTTTCATGAACGGCGGAATTGAGCCATACTTTCTCTTGGGCCATGCCTGAGAAATCAGCTTCTTTGGAGAAGGGAAGATTCATCCCAAGCTGTTCTAGGATTGTTCCAAGATCCGTTGAGGAGCTGAATGAAAATTTTGGAACGATAACAAGCATGTTGCTGTTAAACTTGGTCTTCAATGCGGCAAGGGATTCCAAGGGTAAGGACGGTTCAAGCTCGTGCAATCCATTTTGGGTATGTGGAAGGAAAATGAGCATGGACAAGTCTTTATCCTTATACGGGAGTTCTAAAACCTGGAAGGTCTCATTGCTGGCGTACATTCCTTCATGTGCGACCAATGTGGATACTTCCACGGTTTCATTTTCCGTAATCTTGAAGGTCATTGATCCAGGGCTGAAGCCTGGTACAAATTCAGTTTCCCAGTTTCCTTTAAAGTACACCGCATTCGCGAGGACGAGGCGGGTTTGGGTGGTGACCGTTCCTTCTGAGAGCAGGTCTTTGATTTTGTCTGCGGTTTTGGCAGCGACCCAGTTGTTGATGCGCAGGCGGGCGGCTTCGGGGTCGGTCTTGAAATCGACGGGTTCGATGTCGACGCCGTAGAACTCTTTGGTCATACCGAGATAGTCCGGGAGGAACGGGTAATCGACCTGCGGCCAGAGTGAGTTCGCGATGCTCAGCTGGACATTTCCTTTTTCCTGAATGCCGTTGAGCTTTTTCCGGAGATTGGAAAAGGCCGGGTGCGTTGCGCCCTGTCCGCCGAGGTGGAGGGTCTTGTTCATCTGGGTTTCAGTTTCGCCACGGGCGCCGCCGTAGACCATGGCGAGGGCCGTTGAGATGCTGTAGGGCGAAAGGAAGAGGTTGCCTTCGTCTTTTGCGGCCTGTTGGTAGAGGTCGATGGCGAGCTGGTTGATCGACTCTGTCGCATCAAATGCAGCTGCGGTGGGTTTTTTCGCCATCCATTCCAGGTCGGCGATCTGAAGCGTGGCTTTGTTGCCGGTTTTTTTATCGAGCAGTTCCAGATCTTTGGCGACCCACATGCCATCCATTTTTTTGATGCTCTTGATTTTCAGGCGGCGTAACATTTTTTCGTTTTTATCCAGGGTCTGGACCTCGAGCACCATGCCCATATATTTTTCAATCCAGAGCCGCATGGTGAGGTCGGAGTCGGGCACCGGGACGTCGACCACGTAGGCTTCGCGATTGATCTTTTTCTCTTCACCGACAAGTTTGGAATTCGGCCACCAGAGCATGGAAAAGCTGAGGTCCGCCCAGGTGAGGCCGGTGCCGAGGATATCGGAGGTCGCTTTGTTTTCGGTATTGGAAAAGGTGTAGTTCGGTTTGTCACCGTTCCAGGTGATCGTCAGCGATTCGTTATCGATTTGATAAAAAGCGGTGGCGGGATCGGCCCCCCAGTTCAGCTTCATTTCCACCGGCAGGTTGGATTTGGTGAATCCGTTACGGGTGCGGACCTTCAGGGATCCGGTCAGCTTGATCGGATCAGACGGTAGTTTCGTCTGAACCATCTGCAGAATTTCATCGGCCGGCGGCTGCTCCACGGCGCCGCACGACACGCAAAGAGCTATCGCTCCTATCAGTAAAATAGATTTCATTATGTACCACCCATCTAGTGGAGGGGCGCTGTCCTCAGCGACCGCGGACAACGAGGACGTTGTCCCTCCAGATTTTATTTTTCTTCGGAAAGCTTCAGCGCATAGCGCAGGGCCTGATCAATATTTTTGACGGTTTTAAAGGTCAGTTTCTTTTTTACATCGTTCGGGATTTCATCGAGATCGATTTTGTTTTTTTCCGGCAGCATGATGTGCTTGATGCCGGCGCGGGCCGCGGCGAGCACTTTTTCTTTCAGTCCGCCGATCGGCAGCACCCGGCCGCGCAGGGAAATTTCACCGGTCATGGCGAGATCGGGGCGGATCGGGCAATCGTTCAGAATCGAAAGAATCGCCAGCGAGATCGCCACGCCGGCGGATGGTCCATCCTTCGGGGTGGCTCCGGCCGGGACATGGATGTGCAGATCCGATTTGGCGAAGACCTCAGGATCAATTTTAAAAGTGGCCGCATTTGCTTTCAGATAGCTGAGCGCCGCGCGGGCGGATTCCTTCATGACATCGCCGAGTGAGCCGGTCAGGATGAGCCCGCCTTTGCCGGGCATACAGGTGGCTTCGATGAAAAGAATATCGCCGCCGTAGGGCGTCCAGGCCAGACCGGTTACCACGCCGGGCATGGCGGCGTTTTCGGCCACGTCTTTATCGATTTTAACGCGGCCGAGGAATCCTTTGAGCTTGCGCTGGGTGACTTCCACCGGGCGTGTTTTTCCTTCGGCAAAGCCGCGTGCGATTTTCCGGCAGACGTTGGCAATCTGGCGCTCCAGGTTCCGGACGCCGGCTTCGGCGGTATAGCCGCTGATGATGCCTTCCAGCGCTTCTTTGTCGAATTTAACCTGACCGCGCTTGAGGCCGTGTTCACGTATGGCTTTCGGCACGAGGTAGCGGCGGGCAATGGCGGTTTTTTCCTGCAGCGTGTAGCCGGAGATCCGAATCACCTCCATGCGGTCGCGCAGCGGGCCTGGAATGGTTTCAAGCATATTGGCGGTGGTGATGAAGAGCACTTTGGAAAGGTCAAACTCGACGTCGAGGTAGTGGTCCTGGAAGGTGGAGTTCTGTTCCGGGTCGAGCACTTCGAGCAGGGCCGAGGCGGGATCGCCACGGAAGTCTTTGCCCACCTTGTCGCTTTC
>CAKZQV010000107.1 GCA_937141895.1 uncultured Verrucomicrobiota bacterium | reverse complement strand
TTGCTCCATTGCTCCATTGCTCCATTGCTCCATTGCTCCATTGCTCCATTGCTCCGTGCTCACACAAAAAAAGGATCCAGCCTTTCGGCTGAATCCCGGGGGTAGGTGAAGATAAGCTCTTCTTAGTATGCGGTAACCGGAACGAATCCGATTTCTTCAACCATTTCCTGACCGTCTTCGGTCAGGTGGATCGTCATGAACTGATACAGCGGGGAGCCCAGTTTCGGGTAGGTGTTGGTGTACATGTACAGCGGACGTGCAACGGCATATTCACCCGTCTGTACGGTTTCGGCTGACGGATAGACGCCGTTGACTTTCAGGGCTTTTACGGTTTTGTCAACAAAACCGAGACCGGCATAGCCAATGGCGGCTGGGGTGCTCTGAACGCGCTGACGGATGGCGCCGTTGGAGCCGACGTATTCACATTTTTCGCCGATTTTCTCTTTGTGCATCACGAGCTTGGCGAAGGTTTCGTAGGTGCCGGAGTTGGTATCGCGGGAAATGGTCACGATTTCTTTATCCGGGCCACCGACGGCTGACCAGTTGGAAATTTCGCCGAGGAAGATTTTGCGAATCTGTTCAACGGTAAGGTCCTGAACCGGGTTGGACGGATGAACCAGAATCGGAAGTCCATCAAGGGCAACCACGTGAGCGACCGGCTGGATGCCTTTTTCGGCAGCGGCTTTAAATTCGCCCTCTTTCATTGGGCGGGACATGATGGCCACCTCGCAGGTGCTGTTCATCATGGCTTTTGCGCCATTGCCGGAACCGGATTCGGATACGGTGATGTTTACGTCGGGGTTGGCGGCCATGTAGTATTCAGCAAAGGCTTTGGCAATGGGGCCTACGGTGGTGGAGCCATCGATTACGATTTTATCGGAAGCACTGGCGGTGACTGCAACTGCAGTGGCGGCCGTGATTGCGAGGATCTGTTTTTTCATTTGAATCTCTCCTTGGTTTAATTGATGTCCTAACAGGTGCTCATTAAAGCTGCGTAAAACCTGCGGGTTTGCTGTTAGGGATATGTGTATTAAGTATTAGAACCGGATTAGAATTAACATGTTCCAAACATTGGAAACGGGCCCCTTGGATGGAGCCCGTTCACAATGGATTAGAATTTTGCAATGAGGTCGAGGTGAAGCGTATTCACATCGGTATCGCTGGATTTCTGTGTTCCAGCAATCAGCGTGGCTCCTACCTGCAGGTTCTTGCCAACATTGTATTTTGCTTTCACACGTCCGCCTTTGATGTCAGTTCCGCCACCGGCGAAATCTGAATCGGCGTAGTAAGCCGGAGCTGCATTGAGGTCGAGATTGCGGTATCCCACTTTGGCTTCCCATTTGCCTTTCTTGGCATCGCCGAATTTAATGCCGAAGCAATAGCCCATTTCATCATTATCAGCTTTGGTGTTGTTCACATAGTTGCCGTAGAGTTTGAACGGAATCGGTAGAACTTCCTTGAAACCGACTTCGCCGAACACTTCGGCAATCGTGTAGTCAATCATGGTCGTATTATTCGTTGCGCCAGGATTGTTGAAGTCTTTCGAGTTATCGTAAGCAAATACCGAACCGCCCACTGTCAGTTTGGTTTTTTCGCCAATAGGCTGTGAGGCACCGATCTGGCCACTACCGAGGTTCAGATCATGCGTGGAGCTGGTGTCCTGCACCTTGAAATAGCCGGCGCTGCCAAAGAGGCCCGTGTTGTCGAGCTTGGTTGCATAGGTATAAGCCGCACCTTCAGGATTGACGTCGCTGTCCCAGATGAGGTCGGTGGTGACCTTCCATGGATATTTCATTTTACCCAGGGTGACTGCACCGTATGTGGCTTCTGACGGGGCGAGGGTGATGTAGGCGAGGTCCAGATAAATGTCTTTGGCATTAAAATCGCCGCCGATGGTCTGGTTGCCGGAGTTGGCATCGCCGCCGGTGCGGATACGGATGCCGGCTGTCGTGAAATCATTGACATCAGCATAGGCGCCGAGGCGGGCGCGAATGCGCTGGCGGTTTTTGCTGGTGGAGTCGTCTTTGCCGACATATTCAAAGCGGTAGCGCAGATCGCCTTTGATGGTGATTTTGTCGGTCCAGCTGGTTTTGCTCTTCTCAGGTTGTTCTGCTTCGAGTTCATTAAGACGCTTCGTTAATGCATCCATTTCGCTGCGTAGCTGTTCGCTTTCGTTTTGTGCAAATGCGGAGGTGACGGTCAGAGCCGCAACCGCAATTCCATATACCATTGTTTTGTTCATGCATTCTCTCCATTCAGTATGTGTTAGGGAAATGTTCCAATCCTTGGAAAAATCCGTTTCCCGTTAATAAATCGGGGTTTTAACCCCACCCTAAGGCCTCGAATGTTTGGAACATGTTTCCAGAACAATCGCTCCCTTTGATTTATATGAGCGAATGATTAGGCCTGAAGTGTTAGGAAAGTATGAGCAGAGCGTTAGAGATTAGCATGGCATGAGATTAGTATTTTCTCTGTTCGCATCGTGTTTTCTTCATATGTAGGCCGTTGCGCGACCCTCAGCTCGCCGTTATATGTGAATTTTTTGGCCCGACGCGGGGCACTCTCGCAATCCCATGTTTGGAACAAATGAAAAGCGCATGAGGACTACGAAAAAAGGCTCCCCAATCAGGAGCCTTTTCCAGAGGTTGGAAAAACCTCTCTATTTTTCGCCGTTGACGACCTCGGCAATATTTAGGGCGTGGTCTTTCATTCGACGGTAGAAGTTGAGCATATCCGTAAACGCCAGACTGAAGTAGGGGGAGACCTCTTCTTTCTGAAGCCGGACGATGTGCTCACCGCGAATTTGTTTCATTAATTTTGAAATCGCGGCGCCTTCGGTGTTGGCCCAGGTGAGGACGTCTGTGTTTTCGTCCTTCATATACTCATCCACTTTATGGATATATGAGGTCACCCGGTCGTGCAGGGTCAGCAACCGGGTTTGTGCGGAGCCGTCCAGCGTCATGTTCTCGGTGTTAATTTTTTTGAGGCCTTTGAGCACGCTCGCGGCATAGTCGGACAGGCTTTCATATTCATCCGCCAGTTTCATTTGTTTGTTGGCCGTGTTGGTGACTTCCAGCGGAACCTGGCCGGAGACCATGTGGCTGAGAAACAGGAAGATCTCAGTCTGGACATTATCGAGAATTTCCTCGCGCTCGAAAATTTTACGTTCGAGCCCTTCGTCGGGCCCCGATTCGATGCAGGTGCGGAGTTTGGTCATCATGCCTTCCACGCTGTCGGCCATAAAGTTGATTTGGCCTTGGGATTGCACAATGCCGAGTGTGGGGGTGTCGAGCATGCGGACGTCGAGATAGGTGAGATGCGCGGCTTCCTTGGTGTCCTTCTCCGGTGCAAGCCAGGTCACAAATTTAGCCAGCAGGCCGATAAATGGAAGGAAAATCAGGACATTCGCTACGTTAAATGTGGTATGGGTGAGGGCGATGCCGGTGGTGACAATATGGTCGTATTTGGAGGATACGGCTTTGCCGGCTTCGGTGATCGGTTGTGTCAGGTTGGCATCCGCAAGGATGGCCTGAATATCGCCTGCTGGATAAAGGACACGCGCAATTTCATCCAGGCTGACCGTTGTCGGATTATATCCGGTTTTCAGGCCGATCAGTTGGGAAAGGCCACCGATCGCCACGGGGAAAAGAAGGATAAACCAGGTGGTTCCTATGACATTAAAAAAGAAGTGGGCATAGGCCGCACGTTTCGCGTTAGTGGTCGTTCCAATCGATGCGAGCAGGGCAGTGACCGTGGTGCCGATATTTTCGCCCATAACCAGCGCGGCGGCGGTTTGAAATTCAATGACCCCGGTGGCCGCCAGGCCGATCGTGATGCCGAGGGTGGCGGATGAGGACTGAACAATCATGGTCAGAATCATACCGACCAAGGCGCATTTTATAATGCCCAGATAACTGGTGGCCTGAAAGGCATGGAACCAGGCTTCGAATTCATCCATACTTTTCAGCGGTTTGAAGCCATTTTTCATGAGTTCTAGGCCGAAAAAGACCATGCCGATGCCCATTATCGTCATGCCGATGTAGCGCACGCGTTGATTTTTGGAAAAAAGAAAGAAAAAGGCCGCAATTCCGAGCATGGGAAGGCCGTATTTTCCGATTTTCAATACGAGGATCCAGCCGGTGATGGTGGTGCCGATATTGGCTCCAAGAATAACCCCGATGGCCTGCATGAGATTCATGATGGCCGAGTTAACAAAGCCGACCACCATGACCGTGGTGATGGAACTGGACTGAATGAGCATGGTAATCGACATGCCGACCACGGTGGCCAGCAGACGGTTATCGGTCACCAGGCTGATCATCCGCCGCAGGCCGCTCCCGGCGATCGCCTGCAGGCCCTCGGACATATTTTTCATGCCGAGCAGAAAGACGCCCAGACCGCCCACCACCGGAAAGACGATTTTCAGAATAAAATCGAGATCCATGTTTAACATCCCCGTTGATTAGGTTTGAAATTGCGCGGAGAACCTAACAGAAAGCTAACAGAAAGCTAATAAATAAATAGGCTGATTAAACAGGGATCTGGTGGGGGGTATTACTCGTCTTCCGCAAGCGGAATATCAATCCTGAAGGTGCTGCCGGAACCCAGCTTGCTTTCCACGCGAATCGTACCCTTATGGGCCTGCACAATATGCTTTACGATGGAGAGACCCAGACCGGTTCCGCCAAGCTTTCGGCTGCGGGCAGTGTCTACGCGGTAAAACCGTTCAAAGAGCCGTTCCTGGTGTTTCCGGTCAATACCGAAGCCTTCATCTTTTACATAAATACTAACGAAACCTTCGCGTTTTTCAGCCAGTACCAGCACTTTTTTATCTTCTTCAGAATATTTCACCGCATTCACGATCAGGTTGACC
>CAKZQV010000106.1 GCA_937141895.1 uncultured Verrucomicrobiota bacterium | reverse complement strand
AATTACCTCGTTGAACGCATTACAGACCGCGATAAACGGTTTTTTAATATCGTCTGAGCTCATTCCGGTTGCGCGCATGAGCGCACGGTGCGGGGCCCGTTCGAGGCCTTTTTTAGTTTTATCACTGCGCATGGTAATAGTTCCTTTCCTTAAAAGTGGCAAATGACGCGATAGTAGACACGACGCAGAGGAAAGTAAACAGGGGCGGCTCGAAAATTCAGCGGGAAAGCGCGTCTTTGCGACAGGAATCGTCGCACCGGCCGCATTGAATACAGTGGAAATCGGAAATGCGCGTTCCGTCAATGGCCTGCACCGGGCAGTGTTTTTCACAGAGGCGGCAATTCACGCAGGCCTCGACGTCAATCCGGCGGCGGCGCAGGCCGAGCACAGAAGCAAGACCGAGCAATACGCTGTAGGGGCAGACAAACCGGCAGAAGGGGCGCGACACAAAAAAACCGACCACCAGCACCGCGAGCAACGTGAACCAGGCCATAACATCGCCAACCCACAGAATCTGCGTTTCCACCAGCGCTCCTTTTATCCAGAGCAGGATCTGATCAATCCAGGCATAGCCGGTAAAAAACAGCAGTTTATATACATCCAGTTTACACGCCAGAAAATATCCGCCGCGCAATGCACCCCAGATTGTGGCCAACAGCATACCCACGGGTAGCAACCGCACAACCGCATTGAGACGTGCCGGAAGCCGAATTCCTTTTTTTCGTGCTAGGAGATGCTGCACCGCTCCGAGCGGACAAGCGGAGCTGCAGAAAACCCGGCCGAAGAAAAAGGCAAAAATCAGCGGAAGCAAAAAAAGCACGGCCACCACTTTGCCGATCAGTTCAGGCGCGGCCAGTCCAATGAAAAAATTGGTGGTGGCTCCGACCGGACAGATACAACCGCCGCGAAAGAACCCGAAATAAGACAGCCCCACGACCATTAAAAGTGTTAGCCAGGCTATCCGTTTATGCTTCAGAGAAAACCCAGCAGCAAGCCCCATCAGCAATATCAGCACTGCAAGATCAGTCACCTCCAGGGCGAATGGGTCAGGGGGGTACTCAACGGGAATGTGATTTTCTTTCAGCTCATACAAATCGTCCGGAACCTCACGATCGCACGCATCCGAGGCAACAGCGGAAAAGGAGAGCAGGAACAAAAAAAACAGCGCAACGAGGAAACGGATCACCCCATCTCCTCCATCCAGTAGGCATCCTCAAGTCCGTATATCCCTTTAAAATCATCGGCCGGGGCACAGGGAATCCGCTCAATGGCATTGTGCGGACAAGACACGGCAATGGCGCACTCGTTACAGCCGAGGCAGAGGTCGGGCCGGATGACCATAAACATCGATCCTGTACCCTCTTCCTTGCAATGCTTTACACATTTTGCGCAACCGGTACACCTACTGTGATTGTGGGAATAGAGAAACATTCCATCCAATCCGCCGCAGAAATTTTTCCGCAGCACGGCATCGTATGGACAAATACGCTCGCCCTCGGTATCGATCTTATCCGATTCGATATGTTTGTTCCCGATATGGCCGTAGCAGACCACACAGTTGGAACATTTTTTCGGATCGTTCAGAGCCTTAGCTGCCGAAGGTTTTCGCACACAGGCGGTTTCGCAGACGCTACAGGACTGGCATTTCAGGGGATCAATCTGCCAGGCAAACCGCCGTTTCTGCGGAACAAACTCGGCATCAACTGAGGGCGGCGAAAAGATCCGGGCGGTGGCGGTCGCCAGCCCGAGGCCGCCGACCACATGTCCGCCCAGGCGGAGAAAACTGCGGCGCGATTTCGACATTTCTACGGCTCCAACTCTACCGGACTCCATACCGCAGGTTTAACAAAGCCCTTGCTCAGTAGACTTTCCGGTGTGTCTTTTTCGGAAACCGCCAGCAGAGCGGCCTGCAGCCGGGCCCGGTCTTTCTCTGAAACCTTGTTCGTGTCGAGCAGGATGGAAGTCAGCGGAACAGGTTCTGTTTTTCCAAGGATTCGGAAATCTTCCGGCCTGGCGAAATCGACCGCGCAATCGGCCGTTAAGGCATAATCGCTCACTACAACCGCATCAAAATGTCCATCCATCAGCTCGCCGAGATTTTCGATACAGCTGGCTTTGGTTTCCAACCGCTGGAACTCGATTTCATTTTGCTGAAAGAGCCGTTTCGCAGCGTAATGTTTTTCATAGGCATCCTCTTCGCCAATCAGCATCGCTTTACCGTTGAGTTCTTCCAGGGTTTGGAACGTTGAATCGGCCATCACCACCACAATACCGGCTAACCAGCGATTGTTGTCCGGATCGAGTATGTCGGCCACCTGCTCAAACTCGGCTCCGGCGTCTTTTTCCAACCGCAGCGCAATCCATGGCTTGCAGAGCGCACCGTCATAGTTGCCGGCTAAAATGGCTTTTTCCAGATTGTAGGGTTCCACAAAATAATCCAGCTGCAGGTCAATACCGTATTCCGCCTTGAGCAGCGCCTGTGTTTCGGTATAGGTGCGTGCCGCCACGTGGTGCACACAGGCGCAAGCAGTGTCGGTGCAGTAGATATCGTTAACCGCCAGCTTCAGCGTCAACATGTGCTTCGTCGGGGGTTGCGAACGACAGCCGCCAAGAGCGACAGCTGTCAAGATAAGCAGTATCAATTTATGCATCCCGGATGTCCTTTACGATTTCGGGGTGCATTTTACGATGTAGCCTTTGCGGGCGGCGGCCAAATAAATATTGCCGTCTTTATCAATGGCCACCGGAATATGGCTACATCCTTTGACCAGTTCCTCAACGCCATCGATGCTCTGCGCATTTTTTCCGTCGGCGTCATAAATTTTAATGCGGGTCGGACTTTTTTCAACGGTCACAATCCGGCCGTCCGCCAGATAGCTGCAGCTAACCGGATTGCAGCATCCCTGAAAATCGTTGAATTCCTTGCCGCGTTTCCCGAATTCATGAACCACCTTACCGTTCATGTCGTATTGCTGAACCTTGAAGGCGCCCAAATTGGCCACGGCCACGGTGTCGTTCGGACCAACGCAAAAGTCAAAAATGCCGCAACAGAGGCGCAGCCCCTTTTTCACTTCCGATTTCACCGCACCGGTTTCCGGATCTAGAAATACCAGCTTACGTTGTCCGAGATCAGCGACGACCAGCATATCGCCGGAAAACTGCGCCGCTCGAGCCGACTTGAGTCCGTCCAGATTCAGCGTGCGCAGTTCTTTTCCGGTTTTATCGAAAACCTTGCAGATCACACCCGTGGGGGTATTGACCGTATATTTCCGTCCGCCACTCGTTTTTTCTTCCTTTTTGGTGGCCGTGGAAAAAACAAATATTTCGCCCTTCTCGTTCACCGCCAACGCCATGGTGTTGGAAAGGCCCGTAGAAAATGTATCCTCAGGATTCACGGAATCTCGACCGAAAACATGCAGATCGCCATTTCTTTCCAACGCGTAAAGCATGTCATTGCCGATGGCCAGATAGGACACCAGATCCGAAAACTTACCCGCTCCTATTTTTTCCTCCGCCTTATAATCCGCCCCGGCATGAACCGACACGGCAAATAAAGACAACAAAACAAACAGACTGATCGACTTCATTGGAACTCCTCCTGAGTTTAAGTTAAACACCCACATAATACCCCGTATATGCGAAGAGTTTAGTATCACCATGTAATCTTGCACACAAAGGAAAAACCAATAATTCAGAACCATACCGCAAAGCCGCCCTTAAATTGGGCGGCTTTTTAATGGGTAAAATCTATCTTAGAATGTAATGGCCAAAACGCCAGAAGCGTGGAGCCCGCTACTTGTGAGCTCCAGGTCGTATGTGGATCCGATATCAACTTCAACGATTGCCGCATTATCCTGATATCCAAATTCAATACCCAGTTCAACTCGTTCACCGAGAGGAATAAACGCGCCCCCTTTAATCCCAAAGATGCCCACACCGGCTCCTCCGTCGGTGAAACCGGTAATCGATGCACTCGCAGCACCAAATCCTAAGTAAGGTTGAAGCTCAAGAATCAAGAAATCTGCGGCTTTCAGGGCAATACCACCCTGACCCATAACCCCGAACGTGGAAAGATCATATTCCGTGCCCACCGGAAAAATGAGAGACCCTTCCTCCGCCGTTCCGCTCATGCTGCTGAAGAAGAAACCTGCGCCCCAAATCCAGGCAAAGTTTGAATCACCTTTCCAATGGCGTCGGGCAAAAAGGACTTCGAATTGGCCCCCAGAATCTTCATTTACCGAATAGGTTGTCCCTTGGAATTCGCTTTCAGAAATGCCGGGTGCGGCACCCAAAGAAACCCGAATCCCCATATCCTTTTCTTTTGCAGGTGCTAAAGATTCTCCAATTTCATCTGCAGCAAATCCCGAAAAAGCAGCCCCCAAAACAGCTGCGATAATCATCCACTTGCACGTCATGCCTCTCTCCTTGGCTTAGTTAATTAAAACACTAACCCATACTAAATTTTCATCTTTATAAATGCAAAGACTTTGGTCGCAAATTGAGATTTGGCTCGAGACGAGCTACCAAACGGCGTTAACAGAGCCGCCATCCACGGCAATGGTTTGGCCCGTGATGTATCCGGCGGCATCGGAGAGCAAGAAGGCGCCGAGTTTGCCAAACTCTTCGATGGTGCCGTAGCGGCCCAACGGAATTCCCGCCTCGTTGGCTGATTTAATATCGTCAACAGACAAGCTCTTTACGGTTGCATTCAGCGTATCCAATGATTGGACGCGTTCGGTATCGATGCGTCCGGGCATGAGATTATTGACCCTTATATTTTCCGGAGCGAGCTGTTTAGAGAGACTCTGGGCGAGACTCGTCACGCCGGAACGCATGACATTGGAGAGCAGTAGAAAATCGATCGGTTCTTTCA
>CAKZQV010000105.1 GCA_937141895.1 uncultured Verrucomicrobiota bacterium | reverse complement strand
CCGCTCGTATCTTTATCGAGTCGATGCACAATCCCGGCGCGTTCCAGGGATTGGAAAACCGGGTCATGAAACAATAAGCCGTGCAACAGCGTCCCCGACGGATTTCCAACGGCCGGATGAACCACCATACC
Source organism: uncultured Verrucomicrobiota bacterium (assembly GCA_937141895.1). Lineage (GTDB taxonomy): Bacteria > Verrucomicrobiota > Kiritimatiellia > Kiritimatiellales > Pontiellaceae > Pontiella. The sequence goes on along the minus strand of CAKZQV010000105.1, from coordinate 5,243 downwards.
CGGCGCTTTGTTCAGCACCAGTACTGATTCATCCTCAAAAAGAATATGTAAAGGAAGGTCCTCAGGGATTGCTGTTTTCGGCCTTTCTGCTGGAAGAGACCAGGAGAGCCCGTCCCCGGCTTTCAGCTTGGCATTCGGTTTTGAGCGCTGCCCGTTCAGCAAAACATGGCCCGCTTCAATGTGAGTTTTCCATTGTGAGCGCGACAGATCAGCATTGCGAGATGCCAGAAATGCATCAAGGCGCATTTTTGCGTCGCCCTTTTCGATGGTTAAAGTTTGTTGCTTCATGTTTTTCATGGTTCCAAGATACGCGCTCATCTTGAGGGAGGATATCATGGACATTCAAGCGGAACTTATTTCCATTGGCAACGAACTGCTGAGCGGCCAAACGCTCAACACCCACGGCCGCGATCTCGGCGAAGCCCTCCAGAATATTGGTCTCCGGCTCTCTCGCGACACCACCATTCCCGACGATATTCCAATCATTGGAAGCGCAATCGATGATTCCCTCGACCGCGTGGACCTGGTTGTGGTCAGCGGCGGTCTCGGCCCGACCATCGATGATATCACGCGCGATGCGCTCGCCGAACTGTTCAGCCGTAAAATTGTGCTCGATCAGCCCACAGTCGATAAGATGGAAATCTTCTTCGAGAAGAAGGGCAAAAGAATGTCTCTCGCCGCCACGCGTCAGGCACAGGTACTTGAAGGAGCCGCCGTCCTGAATAATTCCGTCGGCCTCGCTCCTGGGCAACGCATTGAGACTAACGATGGGAAAATCATCTTTGTGCTCCCCGGTCCGCCCAATGAATTTAATGCCATTCTCAGCGAAGAGATCATGCCCTGGCTTAAAATTAAGTATGCCCACGTCAAGCCGCTCATCGTCCGCTTTGTCCGGACCCAGGGCATCGGCGAATCCGACATTGTCACGATTCTCGAAAAAGAACACTTCCAACCTCTGGATGTCGACCTCGGGTTCTACCCCGGAAAAGGCCGCGTAAAAATCCGCCTCTCCTCCACCGCCGACAACGAAAATAAAGTGCTCGAAGCCCAGGCCCGGCTTCAGGGATTTCTGGCGGAGCATATCGTAACCGAGGATTCATAAGCCCTGATCTGGAGGGACAGCGTCCCCGCTGTCCGCAGACCGCTCAGTATACGCGACCCCTTCTTCGATCGGACGACGAGGAGGTCGTCCCTCCAAAATTTATTTTTTCCGAATAAGTGCAGCGAAGGCGCCGTCGGTGCCGGAATCGGGAGGGAAGGCTTTACCGGTTTTGACCAATCTAAAGCCGGGGTTCTGCGCGATCCATCGGGTCACGAGACCTTCGTTTTCTTCCGGCTCAAGGCTGCAGGTGCTGTAGACCATCCGGCCTTTTTCGGTCAAAAGCTCGGAACAGGCGGTCAGAATTTCGAACTGCAAATTAGTGATGGTTTCGATCCGCTCTTCCGTTACCCGCCAGCGGGCATCGGCGCGGCGTTTAAAAACCCCGGTATTGAGGCAGGGCACATCCAATAGAATGGCATCAAATTTCCGATCATTGGAAAATGCGTTGCCCGGTTTCCGGGCATCGCCTTTCACAATGTCAATCCAGTCGAGATTCAGGCGTTTCTGATTCTGCTCGAGCACCGCAATGCGGTCGTCGTGCATATCCATGGCCACAAGCTCACCGCGTTTATCCATGCGCCCGGCCATCATGGCGGTTTTGCCGCCGGGTGCGGCACAGGCATCGAGCACGGCTTCGCCGGGGCGCGGGGCGAGTAGATCGACCGAAACCGACGTCGCCGGATCCTGAATGGTGAACCAGCCCTCGTCATAGCCCGGCACTTTCCGAACGGGCACACCACGGGGCAGCACCAGAAAAATCTCCTTATCGGAATACGGGTGCATGAGGGGTTCAATGTCGTTCTCGCGCAATTTATCGATAAATTCGGCGGCATCAACGGCGGACTGCTCAATTCTTAAAATCGTGGAAGCCGGCTCATTGTTCCACTCGGCCAGCGCCAGGGTGTCGGCCTCGCCATACGTTTTTTTCCAGCGTTCCATCAAAAATTCGGGATGAGAGAGTCGGATAAAGTCGGGCTGTTTTTCCAATCGTTGGAAAACGTCGGCTTTTTCGCGCTGGGCGCGGCGCAGGACGGCATTGATCATTTTGGCCGCGCCTTCGCCACCGCGCTGCTCTTTGGCGGCGTTTACGGTTTCGTTAATGACCGCATACTCCTCGACATTATCCATGAAAAGAATCTGATAAAGACCGACCCAAAGCACGGATTTAAAAATCAGTTGTGGTTCTGATTTAAGCCAAGAATCTTCCAACCATTGAAAAATCAGGCGGTTGCGCACCACGCCGTTTACCACTTCGAGAATAAAAGCGTGGTCGTGTTCAATTTTTGCGAGCTGGCGGTCGGGGAAGCTCTCATCTTCCAACCATTGGAAAATGATTTCGGCGGCGGCCAGACGGCTGTTTTTCTTATTTTTCATACATTTTTCCTAAAAAATCGTGCGCACTCTACCTGATTGCCCTCGAATGGAAAACCCGCTTATTCCTAATTCAAAAGGAGGCTAAACCCTAAAAGAACAGAATAAAAATAACCGAAATTCCGAGTTTTAAAAATACTTGCCCATCAATGGCACATTATTTGCGTATTTCTCCGCACAGTTCACTTTACATAAAAACGCTTAACGGAGACATGAGGAACATGAAAACGAATATGACACCGATTGTATCATGGAGCATATGGGCGGGTGGCCTATCGCTTGTTATGGGAGTTGTTACGCGGAAGCACCTTGCTGCAGGTTTCTCTGCGGATAACACCGGCATGAGCTATGTAATTAGCGTCCTGTTTCTGGCAGGTCTTGCGGTCTCCTTGTATGCAGCAATGAAACTCCATTCAGAATGGCGCGTACTGGCAAAGATTAAGCAAACAGAGAAACTGCCGGCGGCGACGGGGAAAAATGACATCGCATCCGTTTTTCAGAAACTCAATGGCTATAAAGAAAACGGGGAGGTTATCGATGTGCATACCGCCATTGATACCTATCACTCCAAGCATAACTCACAGGTAAGGCTTGTTTCCATTATGGCAGCACTCGTCATCTCAATGGGGCTTCTTGGCACTGTGGTCGGCCTGATCATGTCCATTGCCGGCCTAGGTGATATGGTGGCCAACATCAGTCTTTCTCGAACCACCATGATGGAAGCTTTGCTGCAAACGGTACTGGGTATGAAAACAGCATTCTATACCACGTTTTTCGGCGCACTCAGCGGCCTCATTCTTCGGGCGGTTGCAGTCTCGCAGCTGAACTCGCTTTCTGAGCTCTGTTCCGAAGCGGCTGAATATGCTGATCGCAATTTCGTCACTCGATACCAGAACACAGAAGATGCACTCACTGACCAGGTCTCAAAAATAATCAGCAGCTTCGAAAACATGCAGCATGAAATCGATGCCCTCACCGGACGGATTGCTGTTTCTATTGAAGGTACGATCGGCCAATTCGGACAATCCCTTGAAAAGGTTTGTGCACATGCCATGGGATCGACGCAGGAAGCTGTCACGGGGCTGACCGATCAGATGCAGACCTTCGGCAGTAAGATGGAGGAATCCCTGAGTGATTATAACGAGCAGATTGTTGAAGCGGGCAAGGATACCCGCAAAGCGATTTCCTCTATAAATGAAACCATTATCGTATCCGGGGCTGAAACTCGCGAGGCCATCGGTACCGTAAACAAAGGTATCGCTAAATCAGGCCTGGAACTGCACGAATCCTTCAGCGACCTGAATGACCACATCGATAAAGCCGGAGAAAATGTAGACGACGCCTTCGGCGGCCTCAACACCTCGGTCCAACAGGCAGGCGATACCGTTTCCGGATCACTGGCTGACTTCAAGCTGGCCGTGGATGGCACCGTAATTGAACTCAATGAAGCCGTGGGCGAACTGCATACAGCGATCACCCAGGCCACCGGCGAAATGGTGACGATGGCCGAGGCGAAACTGGATATGGAGGCGAATGAAATTGCAGGAAGGCTCTCACTCGCCGCCGATTCCATCCAGAAGTTGATCACGAAAAAAGTTTCTGGAACTCAAGCATCTGATAATAGCAAAGAAAGCCAAAAGGTGGCGTAATGCGTTCGTCTATCCGTCATGAAATGCCTTCTGATGAGGGCATATTTGAATCCTTCTCGGACATGGTGCTCTGCACGGTTATCGTATTGATTACCCTCGTGGTGGTTCTTGCGCTAAACGTCGTGGAACAGCTCAATGTTTATATTGAACCTAATCACTTCAGTGGCGGCGCAACCCGCCCCTGGCTCTATATCCAGGCACAGCAGGCCGACTATGACCAAACAACCGCCGCCTATCTCTCTATGGAGCGTGCGGCGTATGGTCACGATCCGTTTGTGATGGTTAATCTCTTCAGCCCCTCCTCGGCCAACTCGACGACTGAGGTGAAAGACGGTCAAACCGTATCGGCGAAGGAAGGGCAGTCATTTCATGGTCAGATAGATCTTACCGCCTATCACTTCCTGCAGCTCGCAGCGGGTATTGAGCCCGGGTCATTCTTGGTGGACGGGAATCAGACCGCGCTCATGTTGCCGAAATTTTCACACAAGGATGTCCTGCTGGAAAGTGGTACAGAAAATGGATACATCACTCGCCCTGACAGTGAGCTTGCGCTCAAGACCATGGCGCTCGCCTGGCCGGTTTACGACAACAAAATCTACTCCAACCGGGCCGCGCAGGACTATGCTAACGCGCGCACCCGGATCTATGTTGAAGTGCTCGACTCCTCCGACGATGAGCACCGCATCATGATCGGACACAGTGTTTTCACGCTTCCTCAAGATATCGAAAACGGTCGCCTGGGGTGGTTGGCCGGCTTCTCCTCTGGATTTACCGAGGTGATTTATCTCGGCAAAGCCTGGAGCGATCCGGAGGAACGCACCAATAAACGTATCCAGTTCTTTGAGGACAGCGGATTCGCGGAGGCCGCGGAGGCCTATCGTAAATTCAGCTTTCCGGAATATCTGACCTATCGTCAGAAGAACCTGTTCAGCAAACTGGCCGAAATTCGCCCTGATATGTCACATGAAAGGCTGGCATCCTATGTGCGTAATGCCGACGCACAGCGAAAAATATCTATGGCCATCATGAACAATAGCAGTGCTAACAATAGCAATGTCCATAAAGTCCTCCCACCGCTACTCGCACACAAGGATGCGTGGAAAGCTTACACCGAGTTTTGC
>CAKZQV010000104.1 GCA_937141895.1 uncultured Verrucomicrobiota bacterium | reverse complement strand
GCTCGGCCACGATTTCTTTAGCTTTGGCCTCGGCCAGGATCGGCGCCAGTTCGGCTTTAAGTGCGGCGACTTCTTGCTCTAATTCAGCCACGCGCTTTTCCAGTTCCGGATGCGCATGGGTTAAACAGGAAACCGCTAATGTGATGGCCATGAGTAATCTCTTCATATTTTCCTCTTTGGACCGCGTTGTGTGTGAACGTAATGGAAATTCTAAAGTATCCAGAGTGGACTACACTTTTAATTTTTTAAACATCTATGGCAAGAGTTAGAGTGGGGTTGGATTCTGTTTAGATTATATATCGATAGTGATGAGGCCCAGATGCACAGCGTATGAAGCATTTCACGATGCATTACTGATCTTTTGCTCTGAAAAAAGTCATGATCCAACCGCACGTAATGATGACGATCCAAATCAATGTAATGAAAATGGAATAACGAAATAATCCCAGGAGATCAGCGCTATTGAGGTGGTGAGTTTCATTCATTTCCTGATCACACCATTGGAGGAGCGATGTAATGCCAAACCATGCGGGCGCAACCCAGCCTACGCTCATGAGGATAAGAAGGAGTCGGATGATCCATTTCATTTAATTTCTCCTGTGAACGTGAGGGGTGAGTTGTGCAAAAGTGGGTCGATCGCTCCCTGCCTTGGTTTTGTACTGGATATAAAAATTCCGGTTCGCATTTTTTCACTCAGTGTTCTTCTGCTGAAATTTGAGCTGTTTGTTTCGCAGGCTCTATGTTCTGTTGGGCAAACCGTTCTTTGACGGATGCTTTGCTCAATTTAATCAGTGTAAAAACCCCGAGTACTGTTCCAAGAGGAAACGATAGGCACTCGATGCCAGCAATGACTAAACAGAATGTTCGGGATTTCTTTTTTCTTAGATAATGGCCTGCAAAAAGAAGAGCGATTCCCTGTGCCATCATAAGAAGTACCAACGTTGATATCAGGATAACCTGTCCCCAGCTTGTGAATGATTCAGACGGCGATGCGGTTCCATTTGACTTAATGAATGCAAGGACTCCGGCGAGGACATATCTTGAAATAAACAGGGTGCCTAGAAGTAAATATACACCGACAAGATAGTGCAATGCGGACAGGATATTGAGGTGTAGGTTATCGTTATTTTTCATTTTCTCTCTTCTGCCAACGCCGCCGTTCTTACTGTGATCCGTGCTCTCACCGGTAAGGCAGGCTGTTCGTTGGGCACGTTATATTTCGTCATCCACCCAGATTTTCTGCATTAATACTTCACCTGATTCCCAGGCGTTATCCCAACTTCTTTCAGGTGCTTCAAATTGATACAGAAACATGGTTCCTTTTTTATCATTAGCCAAAATAAAAAAATGAATCACAAGGGCAATATCTCCTTCTTTCTGGCTTCTGACTCTGCATCCATAACTTTTGAATGGACCCATGGGCGGCTTGCTGAATACATCAAGTAAAACGATTTTTTCTTCACAGGCTTTATGAATAAACTTCTTTGCATATTCAGAAGCAGGAGCACCGGTTTTTTTATCTACGTGTTTTGCAATATTCAGTGTCAGGCCGGTTTCAAAAATTCCATTTTTTCTACTGTCCTCAACGGATGCCGCATGGGTTTCTGTATCGCCCGTTTTCTTGCTTCTGTGATACCAGGCCTCGGGTTTCAGTAACCCCATTTTATTGTCGCCGCACCGAACCCATTCATATCCTGCGGGGGCAGGGATTAGGCTCAACCTGCTCATCGGATTAGTCGTATGCGTTCGGGAATTCATGGACCGAACACTCGGGATGGGTGCCGATGGGATTGATGGTATAAACTCCCTGTTCCATGCACTGAATGGATGGAAACCCGCCCGAAATATATACCCCAATGTCGTCCTGAGAAACGCGGACCCCATCCGATAAATTATGCTCTATGGCATATTCCACTTTTGCTGATTCAATAATGCGCTGATTGTTCTGACATGATTTTTCCATAGCAAGGGAACGCGCTTTCTGAAATGAAGGTATGGCAATGGCCGCTAACAGGGGAATCATCAAAAGTGTGAGCCCAATGGTGATATAGCCCATGATGAGACCGGCCAGAGCCTGCCCATCCCCTTTAAGGTTTTCAGGATCGGATTTAATCTTGGATTTAGCAATGTGCCCACAAATAACGGCGGGTATTGCGGTAAGAAACCCAAACATTAAAAAGGATAAAATACCCAGCACGAGACTGGCGATGGCTTGCCCTACAGTTTTCTTTTCCTGCATTGTTGCTCCTTATATCTGGCGTTAATTTTACTCATGGCCCGCTTAAAAAATTGACTTCGACCGATCCGGAGAGATTTTCCGAGTAGGCTTCAATCCTTGTTTTTTGTTAGATTCTTTTTCTGTTTCCACCCACGATTTAAAGAGCTGGTGGAGACGCGGGGCAACTTCGTTCCCGAATCGTCCAAGGGCCTCCGTGTGCTGCCCGCCTTCAAGGGTCCATAGTTTTTTCGGTTCACCGGCCTTTTTAAATAAGATCTCGGCATGTTTGTACGGAACCACTGGATCATCGGTTCCGTGGATGAGAACCAAGGGCGTCGGGGCAATATTTTTGACCACGTTCTTGGGGCTGTATTTATTGCCGATCAGGAGATAGGCAAACGGCTTCAGAAGTCCGGCATGATCTGTGGCCACGCCCTTATAGGATGAAAACGCGGAGTCACTCACCACACCCACGATGCCATCAAATTCGGTGCTGCCGGCCACCGCGATCGCATTGGCGCCGCCTAAACTCTGCCCGAAAAGAATGAGTTTGCTCTGATCAATATCCGTTCTTGATTTGATGTATTCAACGGCCGCGACCGAATCCTGATATACGCCTTTGCGGGAAAGTTGTCCTTCCGACTTTCCATAGCCCCGGTAATCAAAAACAAACAGATTGAATCCATGGGCCGGCAACCAGGCGACGAACGAATAATGCGCACTCATATTCTGGGCATTACCATGAAAATGAATCACCGTCCCCAGCGCCTTACCTTTCGCCGGAATAAACCAGCCGGAAAGCTTCGTTCCATCCTCACTCAAAAACTGAATGTCTTCATACGCATATCCATCCTGACTTGGTACGGCATATCCCCGCGCATCCGGATGATAAAAGAGATGATCCAATCCAGCCTGAGCCGTGACCGCCAGTGATGCAGTGAGAATTAGGGAATTCAGTATATTTTTCATATCTGCGTTTTAGGTTAGCTAATCAAAGGCTAGAGATTGATGTGGATGTATGCGCTGAAAATCTCAAAATTACAGATATCTTTGCGTAGTTCCACCCACTGATTCGACCATGGTTTATTTACCTGCATCAGGATGATAAATGGATACCGCGATTAACTTCTCTATATCCTTATTTTTAGAATCGGGGGTAAAATGAAACTTAATGACAAAACCATTATCATTTCGAAACGTATAGAAGTAATCACTAGCTTTGGAAGGTTCTCCAAAAGCATCTAAAACATCCTCGATAGACGATTCAAAACTGATCCCATTATCGAATTTAGCATCCGGAACAGTTACGTTATGAATACTGATGTAAACCAATGAGTTTTCGACGAATCCAAACCTGCATGCTCCAATATACATATCCCAACTATCTCGGATATCATTAATCAGAAAACCAGAAGGCTTACCCCATATAGCTATGACATCATCAGTGGTAGAGCCGTATAATACACCCGCTCCTCCTTTCTCTACCTCAATTCGGTTAATATCTCTATCGGACGTTTTAGGATATACCTTGAGTTTCTTTCGGCTTAGTAGTGAATTCAGCTGCTCGTAATATGAGCCGGCGTTGACGGCAGAACTTTCTTTATTCTTGTGAATGCTTTGGTCACTTAGGTGGCCGCATCCGTTGATAACTAAGATCACTGATATGATTAAGATGTGTTTTTTCATATTTTTCCTGTCAACATTATGGGTGAACCTCGCAGAGGCTGAAAGTCCTTTAGATGTATGCGCTGAAATTTTAAAGTTGCGGACGGTTATATTTAGGCTGCACTCGCTGGTTAGGCATTGTTTAATAATGAAACTTTCCCATCTACTACTTTGAGTTGAGTATTACACACTTTACATTCTACCCCTAACCTAGAGAATTTAGTGAATTCCCATCCGCATTTAGGGCAAGTTAGTGACTTTGTCGGAAGACTATGTACAATTCTGAATGCAATCACCGCCCCAAGGGCTGCTCCAACAAGCGCATACCCATAAAGAAGGAGAGTGTTTGCGATGGGATTTCCTAAGATTGCATAAACAAACACTACTATAAAGGGAGTGATAAATTCTCCAGCAAACCAAAGGAGAGGAAGCAACCAAGGAAACCATTTGCTCTGATTCTTTTTATCTGAAATTGCTTTCAGTTTTTTGAAAAGGATTACTATTAGGATTAATTCCATCATAATATTTTTCTCTCTGCCTAACAGTTGTATATACGGAAAGTGTTCTATGTATCGTTGCTATTAGCATGCATTGATTTCTATATGCTGAGTTATTGAAGAGCCAAAGTAGAGGCCGGCTCACCCTCTGAGCTGATTCCCTCTCGCCATCCCCATTGAATACACTTTCAAGAATTTATGGATTAATGGCAAGAGTTCAGGTGCTGGCAATCTCTGTTGAGACAATATGTTATTAGCGCGAAGTGGGTGGAGCGCGGTTTTTTGCGCTTCTCGTGTGCGGATGGCCCGCAGGATGCGGGCGGTACGGGCGTACCGCAGGCATCTTGCCTGCTCAGTTACCGTTCAAAAATACTCCGCTGCGAGCACTGCTCTGCGTTCTCGGCGCCTCTGCGAGGAAATCGATTGCCGGTGAAAGATGTTTTTTCGGTAACTCTTCCAATGGTTGGAACTTTATTACTTGTTGCTGGGCGGAATTGCGCGCGTGCAAATCATGTAAAAGGTCTTTTTCCCATCCACCTTTTGTCCGGGGAATCCTCCCACCATTGCCCACGAATCAGGTTCCTGCGACACACCAACATCATCTTCTATTCCAACCAGAAAAGGTTTCTTTTTGATGTCGCCATTCTCGTCTTTATATTCAGCAAATCCCGCCTGCTCTTTGTGATATATATTTAAGTTATAGCTTATTTTATTGTCTCTTATTCCATAGAAGGCAATCGCTACAGAGGTTCCAATCTTATGGGTCTTTTCGTTACCTATTGTTTTATCGTCAACCTCATCATCTATGGCTAAGGAAACAACCTTGGTTTGATCATTCGTTACGGACTCTCCACGAGCAGCGAGTACAACGGGGTATTCGCAAATTTCTACATCGGGATGGTTGATGATTTCTTCGACATCCATTTCTGAACCTTGAATCATTCCCTCTTGTACCATGACCGTGATTATCTGGAATGTATATTTTTCTGGATGAGGTTTAGGTAATGAAGGAGTGGCTAAACAACCAGAGATAAACGTGATTGCGAATAGGCTTATGATCCATTTGTTCATGTCATTCCTTTTCTTATTCCAATAATCAGAATGAGTCGTTTCTTCGAAAATAACTTGGACCGGATCAACCGGTGCTGGCGCGGCAGGCTCAGCGCTCTGGTTGAGATTTTTCCCATTTGCCCATGCTTGCAATCCTGTCCGTTGATAATGGCGCTTCAATATTAACCATGAATTTATCAATACAATAGCGTTCCCCTTCAAATAGAAGATATTGAGGGTTTTCGACATCTCGAACTGGAAGGGATGGAATGCTGTTCGTGCTTAAAAGATAATAGGTATAAAATTTCCCATCGCACGAGAAACTGGAACTCCAAGGTGCAATTTCAGTTTTAAATATATCACCATGTATATCCCTTCTTTCATACATGGACGTTTGGTACGAATGTCGAGTGAGTCTAATGGGTTCGCGTTCTCCATCTAAATCCATATCTCTGTATGCGATAATTAATTCCGGATCTCTTACGATGGTATACGCATCGATAAAGTAAGGCGTAGCCGTATATTTCGTTCCGCCAGATGAATTCCATTGACCTCTCTCTTTATCGGACAGAATCACACAGAGCCTATTAGATTTGGAATCCTTCTGAATAAACAGGGCTCGTGTAAACGTATTGGATCCTTCTGAAACCTGTACTTCATCAACAAAATTTATGACGTCCTGATAAGGCGAAAGTTTTTTCAAGGCGTGAATGGAGAAGTCTGACCATTTGTAAACACTGATCTCGCGATTCGTTTTAAACGCTACCCATGAATCAGCACATGCATGGAAATGTCCTTTTTTCCCATCGGGCAAAGAGAAAAGGACATCACGACTTTTTGCAGACCATGAGGTGAGGCTCGTAAACAAAACAAGTGCTGCCAGTCCTGTTTTCATTCTTTTATCTCAACAGTTGCATATGTGGAAAAAGTTCTACTTTTCATTTTTGAAGAGCCGGACGCGGAAGTCGGTTTATTGAACGGCTTCCCGGATGCTCTGATTCCCCTAACTATCCCCATTGAATACACTTTCAAGAATTTATGGATTAATGGCAAGAGTTCAGGTGCTGGCAATCTCTGTTGAGATAATATTTTATTAGTGCGAAGTGGCTGGAGCGCGGTTCGTTTCGGTGGTTCCGTATGCGCGGAGGGCCCGCAGGATGCGGGCGGTACAGGCGCGTGCCGCAGGATCCTGCCTGCTCAGCCGGCGGACCGGGTAGTCACCCCACGCTGTATTTCATCCTCTTTCTGCCTGCTGTTCAGCGGGAACGCGATGGAGCGTCGCATCTACAATCCCGGTCTTTGAATTTTTCGCCGCAGATGAGAGGTGTATCTTGTATTCCGTTGCCGGCTAGGGTTGTTCCCCTAGCGATTCAATATCCGCCAAATCCTTCAGGCGGCCGGATGCTCGTTTATTCTGGATGAAGTCATCTTTGCTCAGGTAGCAGACCGGAACTTCTGCCCATTCGCCCTGAATTCGATTATTCCATGCCGTTTCCCATTCAACCCCGTCAATAGACGTGACGAAATCAATTCGAACCGGGGGAACGCCAAGCTGGATAATCTGATCGTCATTTGTAAAGTCGTCTTCGCTAAGATTCAGCATTCCAAAGCCGAAATTTTTCAAAACAGTAAGGACTTTTTTTGCGTTGTCAGGGTGTGTGCTTAGATAGATATCGAGATCGCCCGTAAAGCGCGGTGCTCCATGAAGAGCCAGGGCGTAGCCGCCAACAATCAGGTAATCAACCCCTTGTTCGTTTAACAACTTGAGCAGTTCTTTGAAGTCGGGGTAGAGTTCCATGGTATTGTTCCCTCAGTTGATCCACTGCCGCAATGCGCTCCGTGGTGGTGCGTTTTAGCCAATAGGCTACATCGCGCTTAACCGCATTTTGATCGTGAAGACTGCTGATATGTACGACCTTTTCCATAAAGCGAAATATATCGAAGCAGGTTGGTTCGAACAAGGCAATTGACGGGCTTCCAACCGCTGGAACTTTTGAGTATAACGGTGCGCTCATGAATCCGAAAAATTTACCCATCTATGAACTGCGCGAGGATTTGTCTGAAGCGCTGAAGACGCGGAACCGCATCATTATTGAGGCACCGACCGGTTCCGGTAAATCGACGCAGGTGCCTCAGATCGTGCTGGATTGCGGGAACGCCGGGGCCGGGG
>CAKZQV010000103.1 GCA_937141895.1 uncultured Verrucomicrobiota bacterium | reverse complement strand
CCACAATGGCGTCGTCCACCACAATGCCGAGCACCAAAACCAGACCGAACAGGGTGAACTGGTTAATGGAGTAGCCCATCGCAGCCATCGCAGCAAAAGTGCCGATCAGGGCCACCGGAATGGTGACGGATGGAATGATGGTTGCGCGAAAATTCTGCAGGAAGAGATAGACGGTCAGGACCACAAGGATGAGCGTGATGAAGAGGGTGTTGATGACCTCTGCAATGGACGCCTTAACCACGACCGTGTTGTCATAGATGATGGTGTAGTCCATGCCCTCCGGGAAGCCGGCCTTAAGTTCTTTCATCTTGGCGAGGACACCTTCTACCACATTCAGCGCATTTTCGCCGGGAATCTGATAGACCGCGATGGTGGAGGAGGGGCTGCCGTTGAGGCTTGAACGTATAACATAGTTCTGGGCTCCGAGCTCGACCCGGGCAACATCCCGGATACGCAACACCCGACCGTCATCGCCGGTGCGGATGACAATGGCTCCAAACTCCTCGGCTTCGAGCAGACGGCCTTTAACCTGAATAGTCATCTGGTTGGCCTGACCTGCCGGGACCGGCGGTTCTCCGATCTGTCCGGCGGCCACCTGGAGGTTCTGTTCTTTCACAGCATTGACCACATCGTCAGCGGTGAGCCCACGCGCTTTCATCTTCTCGGGATCCAGCCAGACTCGCATGGAGTAGTTGCCGGCACCAAAGGATTGTACTTCGCCTACTCCGGTAACGCGAGCCACCTCGTCCTTGACGCGGAGGGCCACATAGTTCGCAAGGAAAATGTCGTCGTGGTTTTCATCCGTACTGGTAAAGCCGATATAGAGGTTGGCATCGGTCGACTTTTTCTTGGTCGCCACACCCAGACGCTGTACTTCCTGCGGCAGCTGCGGGATCGCCTTGGCGACCCGGTTCTGGACCAATACATTGGCCATATCGAGGTCGACACCGGATTCGAAGGTCACCGTCAGATTCATGCTGCCATCGTTGGCGCTGACGGAGTTCATGTAGATCATGCCCTCCACCCCATTAACCTCTTTTTCGATCACGGCGGCGACGGTATCGGCCACAGTCTTGGCATCGGCTCCCGCATAAGAGGCGGAGACGGTTATTGCGGGGGGAGCGATGTTGGGGTAGCGCTCAACCGGGAGGGAGAGCAGGGCAAATGTGCCGAGCAGCACGATGACAATGGAGATCACCGCGGCAAAAATAGGGCGTTTAATAAAGAAGTGGCTGAACATGGGAATTCTCCGTTTTATTCAGCTGCGGGGGCGGCTTCTTTTTCGTCGGCGGGTTGGGCCTGGGATTGCGCAATGCGTACGGGGATGCCTGGGCGGGCTCGTTGTATGCCTTCGACAATCACCTGTTCGCCGGCCTGCAAGCCTTCGATAATAATCCGGTCCGTTCCCACCAGCTCACCGCGCTCAACATAGCGGCTTTCCACCACATTCTCCGCATTCACCACGAGGACAAACGACCCGCTAAGATCGCGCTGAAGCGCCTGATCGGGCACGAGGATGGCCTGCTCTATTTCAGAAGGAAGAAGAATGTTGCCATACATGCCGGGGATCAGTTTGACCTTTGCGTTAGCAAAGTCCGCCCGGATCCGCAGGGTTCCGGTGTTGGGGTCAATTTCCGGATCTGAGTAATCAACAATCCCTTCTTCCGAATGTTGTTTGCCGTCCGCAAGTTCCAGCTTAACCGGCGGCATTTTTTTCTTTTCGTTGGTTGTTCCGAGTCCTGCGCGAAGATAGGGCATCAGCGTCCGTTCATCGACATTGAAAAAGACATCGATCGGAGCTTCAACCACCAGGGTCGTCAGCTGGGTGGACTCGCCGCTGCCGACCAGGTTGCCGACGGAGAGGGTGCGCCGGGCAACACGCCCGTCAAACGGGGCGTGGATTTCGGTGTATGAGAGGTCGATTTCTGCGTTATCCAAAGCGGCTTCGGCCGCAAGAACGGCGGCGGCGGCCTCATCTTTATTCGCCTCAGCGGTCAGCACGTCCACTTCCGAAACCGCTTTGGTTTCGAAGGCTTTCTGGTTCCGCTTCAGGGTTGCATCCGCCAGTTTCAGAGCGGCTTTGGCCTGAGCGACCTGCGCTTTGGCCGAGTTTACCGCAGCCTGATATTGGTCTGGCTCAATGGTGAAAAGCAGGTCGCCTTTTTTGACTCGCTGGCCGTCTTCAAAATTGATCGTTTTCAGGAAGCCTTTTACACGGGCACGGATAACCGCTTCGTCGGATGCGACCAAACGCCCCGGAAAACGCTGAAAGACCGTGACGTCCTTCACGGTTGGTTTCTGAACGCCGACTTCGGGTGGAGGCGGCGGTTGGAATTCATTTTTAGGCGTACAGCCCACTAAAAGAAGGGTAGAAAGGGCGGAAAAAACCAACAACTTATTCATAAATCTCATCTCCACGGGTTTGAGGGAGAAAAGCCTAGTTTTCTCTCAGGGGTATTGTCGAGATTCAATCCTGCTTTATTCAAAGGTTTTCCATAGTTAGGAAAACGTCTAAAGTTTCCAAACTATGAAAGGGTAAAACTATGGATTTTAAGCAACCGGAAGAAATGGTTAAAAGGATCGGCGGATATCTGCACCGGGTGGTGCCGGTTGTGGATGCGACGGGGAAGGTCCTCGACTACACCCTTAAACCGCTGATGATTGAATTCAAGCCGCGCGATGTGATGCAGGTGATTGTCGGGGCGTCGCTGTTATCCGTGACGATTGCCTTCGCGGAAGAGACCTGGGTGCTGGGGAAGGA
>CAKZQV010000102.1 GCA_937141895.1 uncultured Verrucomicrobiota bacterium | reverse complement strand
GGAATGCAAATCCATTGCTACCATCCGAGTTGCTCCCGCTTCGGCGATCAGATTCGCAACCAATTTGGCGGTAATCGACTCGCGTCCCGCCGTTTTGCGATCGGCCCTAGCATAACCATAGTAGGGAACCACTGCGGTGATTTGTCTTGCTGATGCCCGACGGCAAGCATCAATCATAATCAGCAGTTCCATCAGGTATTCATTCGGGTTCACAGAAACCGACTGAACAATAAAGAGGTCATCCCCGCGGACATTTTCCACGATTTTCACAAAAACCTCACCATCGGGGAACCGCGTGATGTCTACATCACACAATTCCACGCCAGCCGCAGCGGCAATCCGCTCGGCCAACACTCGATGTCCTGTTCCTGAAATAATCTTCATGCGTTCAATATTTCCAATGGTTGCCCGACCAGGGTTCGAACCTGGACCCTATGAGTCAAAGTCACATGTGCTTCCATTACACTATCGGGCAACTAAATAGCAAAAAAAGGCACAGTTCGACCGGCCCTTTTTCCTTTCTTAAGTTCAAAAGAGCGGAAGACCATAGAAAGCAACGGGTTGGAAGTCAAGCGGGCATCTCCAAGAAAACACTCTCATTTCAGCGGATTTCCAAACATTGGAAAATGCGAGGCTCTGCCTACATCCCAAAGCCGAATTTCAACACAAAATGCAGAATCAACAATCCCCAGGCCACACTGACTTCAATCAAGGCAATTTTCTGAATACTCCCGGTGCCCACGATCTTCTGCCACTTCTCCTGAAACAGTAACCCGAGCGAGCCATCAATCAGCCCGACAATCCCCAGCCAAAACAGGATAGAAGTGAATAAGTGCATGATTCGTGATTCGTGAAATAATGATTAGGCCGACAGCACCTTTAAGTTTCAGGTTTCCCATTTCACCCTTATTCGCCCATGACCGTCACCACAATACGACGGGTATGGGGTTTAATATCGGCTTCAAGATGAAAAATCTGCTGCCAAGTGCCGAGCATGAGCTGACCATCACTCACCGGCACCGTAATTTCCGCTCCCATCAGAGTAGCCTGAAGGTGAGAATGCCCGTTCCCATCATGCCATTGGCGTTCGTGATCATAATCGACGCTCGGCGGAATCAGTCCGTCCAGCATGTCGGGCAAATCCTTTTCCAACCCCGGCTCATACTCAATGGTTCCGACAATACCGGTACTGCCGACATTAAAAATATGCACCGTTCCGTTCCGAACTCTGGAACGCTCCACCACCGCCTGAACGCGGTTGGTGAGTTCATGCATATCCCGATGACCGGTGGTCTCAACCTGAATTTCTTCTCGATATACCATTTTACTGAAGTGGATATTTTACCCCTAGCAACTTCGACACAGCCCGATTAAATGCCTTACGCTCTTCGCGGACCGTTTCTTTTACAGCTCCGATACGATCCTTGAAATAGTCCCAATCCAGGCCGAGCGGCGCACCTATGTGCGTCTTCAGCAGGATCGCTTCGGTCGGATCGATGTTTTCCAACTCATGGAGATTTTCTTTAATATAGTGGTATGCATCGCGAAATGGCATGCCCTCGCCCACCAGCTCCAGCGCACGGTCGGTGGCAAAAACGTCCGGCGAAAACCCGTCAATCAGCTTTTGCTTGTTAACCTTTGTATCCTGAATCATCGGCGCCATGATCCGCAAACTGGAACGTGTGGTCGCAATACCCTCCATGAAGAGCTCCTTGGCCTCCTGCAGATCACGGTTATAGCCAGTCGGCGAACCTTTAATCAGATCATAGATACCCAGCTCCGCCGCTTTCACCCGCGAGGCCTTCGCGCGCATCAGCTCGCAGACATCCGGATTCTGCTTCTGCGGCATAATCGAACTGCCGGTGCAGAATTCCGCCGGCAATTGGAAATAGTCAAATTCAGGCATCGTGAAAATCATCAGGTCCTGCGAAAGACGCGATAGCGTCAGCATCACCTGACTCATCGCCATAAGGACGATGTTCTCCATTTTACCGCGGCCGTTATTAGCATAGAGCACATTATGCGTCGGACGACTGAACCCCAGCAGATCCGACGTCAGTTGCCGGTCGATCTGCAACGGTACGCCATAACTGGCCGCAGAGCCCAGCGGGCATTGATCATTCAACTCATAGGCATTCACGAGCGCCACGCAATCATCCAGCAGACTTTCCGCATGTGCCGTGGCCCAGAGGCCGACGCTTGACGGCATTCCCGGTTGCATGTGCGTTCTTCCAACCATTGGAACTTTCTCGTGCTTTTTTCCAAAGACTGTAAGCGCTTGCGCCAGCGCGGCGGCTTCTTCCAAGGTCTGGAGCAGCTGTTCTTTGGCATACAGGCGGAGATCGGTGGCGATCTGGTCATTCCGGCTACGGCAGGTGTGAATCTTTTTGCCCAGATCACCCAGCTTTGTCGTGAGCGTCCGCTCCACCGCCAGATGTACATCCTGGTCCGCGAGTTTGATCTTAAATTTATCCTGTTGGGCAAGGCCGATAATTTCGACCAGCCCTTCAATCACCTGCTTGCGTTCGTCGGCGGCAATCAGCTTCGGCTTCACCGGCATTTTTGAAAGCATCGTCACATGCGCCGCCGTTCCAATGCAATCAACTGTAATCAACGCATGATCCAGCTCCACATCGCGGCCGGCGGTGTAGGCCAGCGTTTCATTATTAATCGTTCCCACCGTTGTTTTCTGCTTAGCCATAATTTACCTCTGAAATCTTAGTTTTCGAATAAACACGAATGCGTTCAATTGAAGAAGAAAGAACGTTGTTAAACTTTAGTGCGGCCGGTCGATTCCATGATCAACGTCACCGGCCCATCGTTGAGCAGGTCTACGTTCATATCCGCGCCGAATTTTCCAGTGTTTGGAAAAAAGCCCAGTTTTTCCAAAGCCTGGACAAATTCATTAAAAAGCGCCTCGCCCCGCTCCGGCCGCGCGGCCTGAATGAAGCTGGGCCGGTTTCCCTTGGCGCAATCGCCGTAGAGCGTGAACTGACTGACCGAAAGAATCTCACCGCCGACATCCCGAACGGAAAGATTCATTTTCCCTTCATCATCTTCAAAGATCCGGAGGTTGGATATTTTCTTGGCCAGGAACCGGGCATCGTGAACCGTGTCATCGTGCCCCACTCCACATAAAACAAGCAGGCCCTGACCGATTTCGGAGATCTTTTCCCCCTCAACCGTCACAGAAGCATGTTTGACTCGCTGAATAACTAATTTCATACATTCAGTCCAAGATCTAAAAGTCTCAGGTCAAAAGTCGCAAAAGAAAAGGCCGAAAGCCATGAGCGACCTTCGACCCTATGACCTTCGACTTTTGACAGCCGCGTTGCGGCTATTCAGTCACGTGCGAAACCCGGAAGGCCGGCAAACGGTTGAGCGTTGCAGCAACTTCATAGCGGCGCGGACGGGCCAGATCGCCGCGAACATCGCGAACCAGAGCATTAAGCCCTTCGTTTGAAAGATCGCGGTCGACGAGGTCGAGAATTTCACGCATCGGATATCCTTCATCCATGTAGCGCAGTTTCGCATAATACATGACATATCCGATGGCCCGGGCCTGATCGGCATCCGCAATCTGACGAACCGCATCCAGATCCACCAGCGAGCGACCAAACTGCAGGAAGTCGGCGTCGTCGGTTTCAATCACGAGGTCTTCACGACCAATACTCGGATCAATGGAACTTGGCATAATCCAGCGCGAACGAGTGAGCATGGTGGCCAGATTCACGGTATCGTTCACCGGAGTGGACGGCGTGATCTCCAGCGCTTTGGCACTCTCCGTGATATCCGACACCTGGAAATCTTCGACTTTCAGAATCTTGTCGGCAATCGGAATAAATTCAGCCACAAGACTGCTTCCGGCAATGACCATGGAAACACCGAGTTCATCCACCATCTGACGGGCACGGGCTGCCAGAGTATTACGCGAAGATTCTCCGAGCAGTGACGTCACACGGGTGTCGGATGAAAGAAAAGTGGAAGAAGAGCTGTGCTCATCAAACAGCAGAACGCGGGCACCCGCCTCAAGGGCCTCAACCGTGGACGCAGCCTGCGAGGTAAAGGAACCGGCATTTTTTGTTGAATACGATGCCGGGTTCCCGCCATCCGGAAGCTCAATGGCAAATGCAGAAATATCAACCTGCTGAATAGAGCGGCCGACTTCAGAACGAATATTCACCGCGTCTGCAACCGTAACCACGTGTTCACGACCGTCGCCCGGCACATGGTTATAGATGCCCTGGCAGATCGCATCCATCAGATCCACGCGGCCGCTGTTGGATTCGCCAAGAATCAGGGTCAGGCCGTTCGGGATGCCCAGACCTTTAACTGTTCCGCTGTGCGGAACTTCAACTTCTTCAACCAGCGCATCATCCACTGCAACCGAAGTCAGGCGTTCGTAATCCGGCGCATCAGAACCCGATTCGCGGGTCACCAGCGCACCATCAGCAATAAAGGCCACCTCGCCGGAGGCCCCAAGATGCTGACGCAAGCGGTCGGTATCTTCCATGTTGTTCACATGCTGGTCTGCTTCAGCAATATCGATATTGCAGTAAAGCAGACTGCCGCTTACCACTTCCGGAAGATCTTCATAGAAAATCTGCTGGGCCATGGCTCCATCGATGGAAACCTGCGGTTCACCATCAATAATGATCGCCTGGGTCGGCAGAGTGATGGAAATGCGGACCTCAATATATTCCTTGGTCAGCAACAGCGTGTTCCGCGGAAGGATTTTCTGATTGGGCGAAGAAACATGAACATGACGCCGGGCAATGCCGTTGTGATCATAATTTGCAATCCGGGCCAGACAGTTTGACATGCGGCGGAGCAGCAGGTCTTCCATCGCTGTGCGGCGGACCGGGCTGTCGAACAGATATTCCGGAATTTCGGCAATCGTCTGCGGCACGCGGACGGTGAATACGGGGGTTACAGTCTCGTCTTCAAAGTCAAAGGTGCCACACTTAATGACGTAACGGGAGAAATCGAAATCTCCGACCAGTTGCTGATACTCCGAGAAAGGCTGTCCATCAAGCTCAGCCAACAGATTGTAGAATTCCTTCTTATCCTTCATCGTACAGATATCCTTCTTTAGTAAAGATTACGCGATCATGCCCAACCACAAACCGCAATTGACCGCCTACTGTGCCTTTTTCGTATCCTTTTTGGAAGAGGACTTTTGATCCTTTTTTGGCTCCGTTTTCGGCGTTTTATCCGCTGCAGCATCCTTTTTATAGCCGGAACTGCGATAGTCGGTTTGATAGAACCCCGATCCCTTGAACAGCAGGCCCGCCCCCGTACCCAACAGACGCTGCACCGAACCGTCACATTTCGGGCAGTCGGTCAGCGGATCAGCAGACATACTGTGAAAGGCCTCAAAATGATGGCCGCAATCCTTGCACTCATAATCATACGTCGGCATAGCAATCTCCTGAATATTCAAAAGGCGCGCAATTTAACGCATCCGCCTCTATTGTCAAAATGATTCTGGACACACCCCCCGCCCCAACTACACTCCTTTTCCGAACCTTGGAGAACTTCATGAATTTTGAATTTGCGACCGCGCAGCGAATCATCTTCGGCTGCGGAAAAATTGATCTTCTGCCCGAACTGATCAAAGGCCTGGGGAAAAAAGCCGCCCTCGTGACCGGCGGCAACGCCGAACGTGTCGGCCCAATTTTCCAAATCTTGAAAGATGCCGGCGTCGAACCCGCCGCCTTCAGCATCAAGGGCGAACCCAAAACCGACCGGATCGCCAAACTCGCCGCCGGCGCCCGGGATCTGGGATGCGATTTTGTCGTCGCCTTCGGAGGCGGCAGTGTGGTGGATGCCGGCAAGGCCATAGCGGCCCTGCTCACCAATACCAATGATCTGATGGATTATCTCGAGGTTATCGGCAAAGGCCTGCCGCTCACCGAAGATCCCGCCCCCTGCATCGCCATACCCACCACCGCCGGCACCGGATCCGAAGTCACGCGCAACGCCGTTCTTCACTCCGTTGAGTACGGCGTAAAGGTCAGCATGCGCCACCCTAAAATGCTGCCCGACGTTGCGCTGGTCGACCCGGAGCTCACGGTATCCGTACCGCCCGCCGTAACTGCCAGCACCGGCCTCGATGCCTTTATCCAACTGCTCGAAGCCTTTATGTCTAAAAAAGCGACCCCGATCACCGATGCCTTCTGCCGCGAGGGGATTCGCCGTATGGGCGACTCACTCTATCGAGCCTACATTAAAGGTAATGACCTCGAGGCCCGTACCAACATGTGCTTTGCCAGCCTCTGCAGCGGTCTTGCTCTGGCCAACGGAGGCCTGGGCGTCGTACACGGATTCGCCGGCCCCATCGGCGGCATGTTCGAAGCACCGCACGGCATGGTCTGCGCCAGCCTCCTGCCCGCCGCCGCCCAGGCCAACTACGATGCCCTGCGCGCCCGCGACCCCGAAAATCCAGCCCTTGGAAAAATGCAGGAGGTCGCACAGATGGTACTCAATTCACCAACGGCCACCATCGAAGAAGCCATCGAGCACCTGAAAAATATGTGCACGCAAATGTTTGTCCCCGGACTCGAAGATTTCGGCATTAATCATTCCGACATTCCCGCCATCGTGGCCAAGGCAAAAAATGCCAGCAGCATGAAAGGTAATCCCATTGAACTGACCGACGAAGAACTGACCTATATTCTCTATGAATCGTTGCATGCGCCGATCGATGGCGTCGCCACGCTCTATATGTAGAAAGGAGTGATGAGTGAAACGTGAGCCGTGAAACTCTAAACAGCACTTTGAACAAACAGGAATTCACGACTCAATCGTCACTCATCTCGTTGAAATAACCATGACCTTCGGCATCCTAAATTACACCGTTCTCATCCTCTACCTCGCGGGTATGATCGGCGTTGGCCTCTACTTTTCCCGCAAACAGGAAAGCGGCGAAATGTTTTTCCTTGGCGGGCGCAAGCTGCCGTGGCTCGCCGTCGCCATGAGCATGTATGCCTCGCTCACCAGTGCCGTCACCTATATCGGGCTACCGGGTATGGCCTATGCGGAAAACGTCTCCCTCATCATCGTCTGCATCATGAGCCCGATTGTCGCGCCTTTCATTCTGTTGCTATTCTATCCGCTCTACCACCGGCTCAGGGTCACCACCTCCTACGAATATATCCTGAAGCGATTCGGCCCCAACGCTAAATATGCGGTCGCCGGCCTGTTTGTCCTCGCCCGTCTTGGATGGCTCGGCACCGTGGTCTATGCCCCCGCCATGGCCATGTCCATTGTCACCGGCATCCCGCTCTGGACCTGTATCTGTATGATGGGCCTGCTCGCCACCGCCTATACCGCGCTCGGCGGCCTGGCCGCCGTCGTCTGGACCGATGCCATCCAGTTCGTCATCCTGATCGGCGGCGCGTTCTGGGTCGCCATTTCACTCATACATGGAGTTGAAGGGGGCGCGGGGGAAATTATGGCGGTCGCCAAGGAAACCGGTCGCCTGCAGATCGCCGACTGGAACCTGAACCTCTACGCCATGACCGGACCGGCCGTTGCCATCTCCTTCTTTTTTCAGCTC
>CAKZQV010000101.1 GCA_937141895.1 uncultured Verrucomicrobiota bacterium | reverse complement strand
ATCATCCCGAGCTTTGCCCTGGAGCGGACGCAGGAGCTCCTCTATCACCTGAATGGGCTGGTGAATGAAAAACGTATTCCATTGCTGCCCGTTTTCGTCGACAGCCCCATGGCGATCAAGATTACCGACGTATTCAAAAAACATCCGGACCTGTTCGATGACGAGACGATGGAGCAACTACGGGCTGGGGATGAACCCTGTGATTTTCCCCGGTTGGAAATGTCGAGAACGGTTGACCAGTCGAAGGCCATTGCTCATGTAAAAGGATCGGCCATTATTATTGCCGGCTCGGGGATGTGCACCGGCGGGCGGGTAAAACATCATCTGAAAGCAAATATTGACCGTCCGGAAAGTACGATCCTCTTTGTGGGTTATCAGTCATTCGGGACACTCGGCCGGCTCATTTTGGATGGACGTGAAACCGTTCGTTTGTTTGGCGAAGAGTATGAAGTGAAAGCGCGAATTGAAAAGATCTCCGGGTTTTCCGCTCACGCCGATCAGAACGAACTGTATCAGTGGATCTCATCCATCAAACAAGCGCCGCGCAAAGTATTCATTACCCACGGTGAAGAAAAACAGGCCGAAGCATTCGGAAAATTCCTGACGGAAAAAACCGGCTGGAATTGCGTTATTCCTGACTATGAGCAGGAAATGATGCTGGATTAACTGATGGTAGACGCGACGTCCTCGTCGCATCTACGTTAGATAAAAAAGGACGCCCCTTTCGGAGCGCCCTTGACTGTTTCCCCTCGGAGTTAATCCCCACTAACCCCGGTTATGCACCGAGACACTGTTTGAGGTCATCTTCCACGATGGTGGTCGGTGCAATGTTGAAGTTGTCGACCAGCACCTGGAGCACGGTCGGCGTGATAAAGGCCGGCAGCGTGGGGCCAACCTTGATATCTTTAATGCCAAGGTGCAGCAGGGTCAGAAGAATACATACCGCTTTCTGCTCGTACCAGGAGAGGACCATCGAGAGCGGAAGGTCGTTGACTTCGCATTCAAATGCGTTGGCAAGGGCGACGGCAACCTGAATGGCCGAGTAGGCATCGTTGCATTGACCCATGTCGAGCAGGCGCGGAATGCCGCCGATATCACCGAAATCGAGTTTGTTGAAACGGAATTTACCGCAGGCTAGCGTCAGAATTGCGCAGTCGTCCGGAACGGCTTCTGCAAAGTCAGTGAAGTAGTTCCGTCCGGGTTTCGCTCCGTCGCAACCGCCGATCAGGAAGAAGTGCTTCAAGGCACCGCCTTTAACGGCATCAATCACCTGCGGGGCAACGCCGAGAACGGCATTGTGGCCAAAGCCGGTGAGGATCGTTTTTTCCTCTTCAGTTTCAGTAAATCCATCGGCAGCCAAAGCGGCATCGATGACGGCGGAGAAATCCTTTTCTTCGCCAATATGATCCACGCCCGGCCACTGAACGAGTCCGGTAGTGAAGATGCGGGCTTTATAGTTTTCCTTCGGCTTCTGGATGCAGTTGGTGGTCATCAGAATCGACCCCGGGAAGGCTTCGAATTCTGAACGCTGATCCTGCCAGGCTCCGCCATAGTTACCGACGAGGTGGCTGTATTTCTTGAGTTCCGGATAACCGTGCGCTGGCAGCATTTCACCGTGAGTGTAAATGTTGACGCCTTTTCCTTCGGTCTGCTTAAGCAGGATTTCGAGGTCTTTCAGGTCATGGCCGGAAACGAGGATGGCTTTGCCTTCAACCGGCGTGATGCGAACGGGAGTCGGAACGGGATGACCATAGGTGCCGGTATTTGCGCCGTCGAGCAGACCCATAACCGTGAGGTTGACTTCGCCGGTTTTCAGGGCGTAACCAACCAGTTCATCAACGGTCGGCTCGGGGTTCAGCAGGAAGGCCATGGCTTCATGGAAGAAAGCAAAAACGGAATCGTCTTCTTTTTCGAGAACAAAGGCGTGATCGGCGTAGGCTGCGGTGCCTTTCAGACCGTAGATTATCAGTTCCTGCAAACCGGTCACATCGGCGCCGAGGGTATTCAGGCGGCTTTCGATGCCGATCTGTTCGCCGAGGGAAATCATATCGTCGAGGCTTTGTGGCATTTCTTTGTCGCACTCAACGCCCATTTTTTCGGCAAGGGCAAAGCCCTGGGAAATGATGCCGGCGATGTCTTTGGGATCGAAGTTTACATTGGTTACCGTGGTGAAGAGGCCTTCCATTACAAACAGGTCCGCTTCGCGGGTGGTTTCGCCGGCCTGACGGAGGGCGTGGGCTTTTTCAGAAATCTTTTTGCAGACTTCAACCAACAGATCCTGAAGGGCTGCGGTTTCCGGGTCTTTTCCACATACGCCGAACGATGTGCAGCCGGTGGCTTGACTGGTTTGCTCACACTGGTAACAGAACATACTCATTTTAATTCTCCTTGGTTGGTGACTCAATTGTTCTCAAATGGTGCAGGCATTATTTCCAATCTACGGAAACTTTCCTTGATATAGGTCAAGAACGGGAAAAAATCTTAAAACCGTTGACGAAAATTCGGCATTCCGTATACTGCGCGGTCTTGTTTCTGAAGGCGAGATAGCTCAGTCGGTAGAGCAGGGGATTGAAAATCCCCGTGTCCCCGGTTCGATTCCGGGTCTCGCCACCACTTTTCCCCAAATATTCCTTATTTTGGACCATTGTTTTCCAGGGGTTGGACGTTATGCTTCAACCATGAAGATTTTTCCAATCATTGGAACGCTGCTGACCGCTTTTTCCATCCAGGCCGCTTCGTTGCGTATCGAGGGCGAACAGGCGTGGCTGAAGGCGGAGGGAACGCCACTTTCAAAGGTGCTCCAGCTTTTTGAACAGCGCGGCGCCCAAGTGCTGATTGATCCATCGCTCGATCTTGGCCGAATTGAAGGTGAATGGGAAAATACGAAGGTTGAACGACTCATCGCTCAGCTGGTCAGCCCGAACAGCTATTCCGTACAATGGAAGCGCGTTCAAAGTCCGGTAGGTGAACTCTACCAAATTTCCACGATCCGTGTTTTTGGGGATAAAGCCTCCGCCGCTAAATCGATATCCGGCGCAGAGCGCGTACTGGATGTCGTGGCAGGTACCAATGGGGAACACTATGCGCGCGGCGAACTGCTGGTTGGTTTCAAGGAGGGCTCAACGGTCAACGATCTGAATACTCTACTGCGCAAACTGAACGGCACCGTGATTGAAGTTATTGATCCTCCCGGTATTTACCGGATTCGCCTGAACGATGATCTCTCCGTGGAGGACGCCATGAAAATAGCGTCGGAGCATCCGGGAGTGGATGCAGCGGATCCCAACCGGGTCATCTCGAACGAAGGCCAACCGACGGTTCCAATATCCGGAACGCATGCGGGCATCAATTTAGGTTTAGCCCCCGGAGAAACCGCCATCGCAGTTTTTGATTCCGGGCTCGATCCCGCATATAAAGATATGGATTTTATCCGCGGAACCTACAATGCCCTGAATCCGGGAGCGGATATTGATGATCCGACAGGGCACGGAACACTCGTCTCGCTGATCGCGTCCGGTGCCATTACCCCGCTGGGCGAAGAGGCGGGGACAACCGGAGCGCCGGTGCTCGCAGTAAAGGTTTTCGATGAAAATGGTATGACCTCTTCTGATATTCTGATGAGTGCCATCAACTATGCAATCGGATCCGAAGTTCAAATCATCAACCTGAGTTTCGGCACCTATGAAGATATCGGATTTCTGGAAAATGCCGTTCAGTATGCCGCGTCTCAGGGCTTAACCCTATTTGTAGCCAGCGGGAACGACGGGCTCGATAAAGCCGTCAATCCCGCCGCGAGTCCTGCAACGGTTTCCGTAGGGGCTACGGACGGTCAGGGGAATGTCGCTTCCTATTCAAATACCGAGGCCGACATTTTTACTTCAGGCACTATAGAGTTCGATGGAAAAACCTACTATGGAACATCCTTCGCGTCGCCTAGAACGGCCTACGATTTTGCCACGCAACCTAAGAAGTAGCATCCAGGCAAACTGAGGGAGCCTGCGGCCGGATCGTCGATCCAGCCCTACCTTCTGGATGCATTGGGTAGGGCGCGTTTGGCGAAACCGCCGTATGTGTAAAAGCAGGCATACCTAGAAAACATGCTGAAGCATCGTCCATAGATCTCTATCGATTACTTTTTAGATCTTATCTAAACTGTTATCTCGCATTTTTTGCATTGTCTTTGAAAGGGTTATCTATGATTGTTTTTTCGATTTTAATCTATGTGCGGGGATAGATGGGTGTGGCAATGAGCGGTGAAAAACTTCATCTACCTTCAACAGAAAAACGAATCACTACATGAGGCAATTAAACGGAAGCTATTCAACACACGGTTGGGACCTGAAAAAATATTTCTGCAGAAATCATGGAGAATTCTGCACTGCAAAAACACAAGGAGAAACATGAAGCGTAATATCATCACTACAGCCATCGCAGTATCAATGGTAACCGGGCTTTGCTTTGCCGAAGAAACCGAAGAAATAAAACCAAAAGATCAATCTGTTCGAATTTCAATAGGTAATACACCTGGGATTGATGAGGTTGAGGCTTAGGGCGGATCTGCCGATGCTCCAGATGAAGGCGGTGTTTCTATTCAGGTTTTAGGCACACAAAGATTTTGGTCTCAAAATAACCCAGCAATTGGTGGAGTATTCGGCGGAGGTCTTTTTCTGTCAACACATAGCGCATCAGAAGATGGTGAATCAATAGACACAACCGCATTTGGCGGAATGTTTGAGGGTGGGTTGGCTGTAAAGGCTGGCGAAAAACTTGTATTTGAACTACTTCCGTTCATCGGTATTGGTATCGGATCCAATGAACTCGATGTTCCGTCGCTAGGTTTAGACGATAGCGGAACAGGTCTCTATCTCATGTATGGCGTCAAGGGAGGTGCATTTTTTTCAGTATCCGATTCTGTTGAGCTTGGTCTAGAAGCTGGGTTATATGCCTTTGATCAAGATCAAGAAATAGACTTTGGTGGATTTACTGAAGACTTTACATTCAGCGGAAGTGGAGCAACCGTTTCTCTTGTGTGTGCTGTAAAATTCTAACGACTCATAAATAATTCCCATCCAGAACATCGGGTCGACACGGTACCCAATTTTGAAAGCAACGGTTATTAGCCGTGTCGACTCATGTTTAACGTTGGTGGGAAAATAAAAGTGATAAATTCATGAGCACAGTACAAAAAGTCGTCACATTATTTGTTCCCAAATCATGGACGAAAAGTATGGAGGAAGAATCCAAATTATGAATGTTTACCTGTTCGTGCGGACACAAAATGTCTATATGGGATCTTGGTGGAATCAGAAGGAAAGCATCAGGGAATCCTAAGAAACTCATCAGGTGTACTAAGTGCAATACATCCAGTTTTATGACAGTTCCAAAAGAAGCATAAAAATTTACCGAACGTGCGAGTTGAACCTGCTTGGACAACGTAGGCCGTTTCGGTCAAAGCATGATGCGCAGCGAAGATCTCGTGGGACGAGGAAATAAAAAGGAAACAAACATGAAAAAGTGGATTTTAAGCCTGATCATAACGGCTATAATTGCGGGATGCGCAACGATACCCTCTGAGCCGGAACCTCATCAACATAAGTTTACCATCCAAATTCTTGAGATTGATACCCCGGTAAAATCTCCAGGAACCGATTGGGTCGCCCTCGAATCGAAATTCGAAAAGCCAGATATTGAAAACGATATTTTAAATCCGGATTCTGAGATTGTGGAGTATCCCATTATCTATGCTGAAGTCGGTGTTCCCGCTGTGTCAGATAAAACGAAGGAAGTATCCTTAGTTTCTGATTATTCAGTTCAGAATGGCAAAGTGAAAGCGCAGAAAGAAATCCAGAAACTGGGGACCACTATCCAGGTTGTTTTGAAGAAAGTTGAACATGATACCGCCTTATTTGATCTCAACGTACACTCCAAAAAACTCAAAGGGTATGACAGGCTTCCGTTGGGCGGTAAGAAAGTAAAAATCCCGGTTTTTGAGGAAAAACAGATCACTACTGAATTTCATCATATGCTAAACACCTGGATTGATTTAGGCGCTTTGGAAAGTCATCGGAATGATAATAATACAAATTTGCGCAAACGGTTTGCCTTAAAAATCATTCCCCCGAATGCGGATAAATAATTCCACAGGGATTGTAAAATCCGCAGATATCACTTTACCCTAAGCACTCTGCGGGCCTTGTTAGCACGAGGTGCAGGGTGTTGGTGAAGCGGGTTTGGAATCCGGCTTCGCAGTAGCAGAGGTAGTAGATCCATTTGCGCTGGAAGGTTTCGTCAAAGCCGAGTTTTAACAGCTCTTCTTTTCGGTCTTCAAACGCATAGCGCCAGCGTCGCAGCGTTTCAGCATAGTCGATTCCAATGTTTGAAAGATGCTCGACGGTGAAGCGCGAATGCTTGGTCATCGCTTTGGAGAGTTCGGTCAGCGAGGGGAGCATACCGCCGGGAAATATGTGCTTCTGAATCCAGTCGGGATTGGCGCGGTAGGCATCATAACGCTGATCCGGGATGGTGATGACTTGGAGCATGACCCGGCCATTAGGGTTGAGCAGCTGATCGCAGGTTTCAAAAAACGTGCCGTAAAACGCATGGCCGACGGCTTCGAGCATTTCAATGGAGACGATGCGGTCAAATTTTCCTTTTAGGTCGCGGTAGTCGATCATGAGAATGTCGATTTGGTTCTGAAGTCCTTCGGCTTTGACGCGCGCTTTTGCATAAGCAAATTGCTCTTCGGAAATGGTGATGCCCGTGACGCGGCATCCGGTTTGTTTGGCGACTTCGATCGCGAAGCCTCCCCACCCGCAACCGATTTCCAGTACGTGGTGAACGGGCTGAATATCGGCTTGTTGTATTAATTTATGGATTTTATTTTTCTGTGCTTGGGCCAACGAATCTTCCGGGTTCTGGAAAACGGCGCAGGAATACATCATGGTTTCGTGGTCGAGAAACTGGCTGTAGAATGGATTGCCCAGATCGTAGTGCGCATGAATGTTTCGTCGGCTACCTTCTTTAGTATTTTTGTTTTTTGCATGATGAACCACATGCGCCATGCGTTTGGCGAGCGCTGCTGTCAGGCCGCTTTTTTTGAGGGCTTCCATGTTATGAATAAAAAGCTCCAAAACTCCGGCGAGGTCATCA
This sequence comes from uncultured Verrucomicrobiota bacterium, assembly GCA_937141895.1. Classification (GTDB taxonomy): domain Bacteria; phylum Verrucomicrobiota; class Kiritimatiellia; order Kiritimatiellales; family Pontiellaceae; genus Pontiella. The sequence continues at coordinate 2,553 of CAKZQV010000101.1, read as the reverse complement.
CTGTCCCAGTCTCCATCGGTCCAGGCTTCGCCAAGGCCGACGTTTCCTCCCAGCACCAAGCGACTGAAAAAACGGGTGTCGTTCACTATGATTCGTTTTGCGGGCGTTGAATCACCATACTCTTTTTTAGAGCCGTCCGGCAGTTCGATCACCAGATGACCGCGCGAAATTTTCTTTAGATGCTGGTCCAGTAGGTTCAAACATTTGAGGTCAAGGCCTGCCGGTTTTTCTGTTTTTTCTAGAATGTTCATAATCATTCCCTGTGTCAGGAGTGGACCACCTTGGTCTTTCCTATAATAGTGTTCGGATCCGAGGGATCGGGCTTACGAAAAACCGGAAGTTTCTTTTTATAGTGCAACAGGGCCGCCTGCCAAATAATCCGCGGCATAGTCCATGCGGCGGTGAAGGGGTGGGCCCACACGGTTTTCCAAAGGTTGTACGTATTCAGTTCGCGACCTTCGCCCCACATGGCGGCATCCATAATGGTTTCGCCCTCGCGGATCAGCTTAATGCTGATCTTCAGTTGGTCCCCGGGCTCGGAGAAGGAAAATTCATAATGACCGTCCATGTTGTTGAAGGGCGAAACGTGGAACCGTTTATCGTTTGAGCATTTTACTGGATAATGACCATCGACCGGCATGACATAGAGGTGTCGCTCCTTGAACGTGTTATTGACCTCCGCCACCATGCAGACGGGGCGCTCCTGCGCATCAAGGCCATAATAAAAACTGACGGGGTTGAATACCTTCGACATAAACCGGGCCACCGTGATGAGGATGATGCGTTCTATGTTGGATGTGTCGATATGCTCCGACAGTTTTTCGCGGAAATCGCCTGATCCGCTGAGATAGTCCCGATCCTGAATATTGACCGGTTTCCAATGGTTGTAGCCAAATCCCCTGACGTTTCGGTCGAGCTCCGGGAGTTCATCAAGATCGATGGCATAAAAATAGAATGGAAAACTGAAGCGGTGCTCCACGGGGGACTTCCGCGCATGCATCATTTTACCGCTGTATATTTTACTATTCATTTTTTATGGCCGCGAAGAGGCTCAAAAATCACGAAGATTGCTTTGGATTCACTTCGTCTATTATGCAGTCCTTTGTGCGGTAGAGTCTATCATGTTAGAGATCCAATCCCATTGTTTTTGCTATGTCCACTGCCGAGCGCACGGCGTCTTCGTGAAATCCGTTGCCCATGTAGCTTCCGGCAAACCAGGTGTTGTTTATGCCGTTCAGCTGCTTCAGCTTTTCCCGACTTTTCAGGGCCTCGCGGGTGTACATGGGGTGTGTGTAATCAAATTCCTGAATAATGCCTTTGGGATCCTTCGGGAGGTTCAGGGATACAAAATATGATTTCTCGGTTTCCAATCCCTGGAGGAGATTCATGTGATAGGTCAGGGAGGTTTGGTTGCCTTCCAACCGTTGGAAATTCCAGGAGCTCCAGACTTTTCTTAACGGCGGCATGACGGATTCATCGGTGTGAAGCAGGGTGCGGCTTTGGGTGTATTGCCAACAACCGAGCAGGTTCTGCTCTTCCGCGGAAGGATCGTGCAGCAGTTTGATGGCCTGGTCGGCGTGGGTGGCTATGATGACTTCATCAAAAGTTTCACTCTCAAAGCCGCCATAGAAAATCTCGACGCCATGATCGCGCCGAATGCCTGAAATATCGACTCCGGTTCGGATCTCCACATTCGTCCACTGCTGCTTCATTTTTTCAATATAGGTCGAGCTTCCGCCCATCACCGTTCGCCACTGCGGTCGATCGTTAACGGTCAGGAGCCCATGATTATGGAAAAACTGCAGGAAACTCTGAGCAGGGAAGAGCATCATTTCCTCGCAGGGCGTGGACCAGATCGCCGAGCCCATGGGAATGATATGATGATCAATAAATTCTGATCCGAAGTCATTACGTTTCAGATAGTCGCCAAAGGTTTCATCGGCCAGGGCATTATTCAGCCGATCCTTATCCGCGGTTTTGAAAAAGCGCATCGTGTCACGAACCATACGATGAAAGGCCGGCGAAATCAGATTTTTCCGCTGAGCGAAAAGACCATCCAATCCGGACCCACAATATTGCAAACCCGATGGGATATCGTGATAACCGAACGACATATCGCTATCGCGCAGGTCCACCTCAAGTTGATCCAGCAGTTTGGTGAACAGCGGATAGTTCCGATGGTTCATAACAATGAACCCGGTATCGACCGGTGTGCCCGCATCGGGTCCGTCCGGAAGCCGCACCGTGTTGGTATGTCCACCGATCCGCTCGCTTTTCTCGATCAGCGTCACGTGATGTTTACGCTGTAGAATATGTGTGGCCGTGAGTCCCGCCACACCGGAACCGATTACGGCTATTTGTTTGACCCCGTTGTTCATGATTTACCCTTGGTTGAGCATGGCCTCCTTCATGCTTCGGCTGCTCGGTTGTTTGCCCAGCCAGATTGAAAAGTAGGCATTTGCAAAATCGTCGCCCGGAATTGTGATGACCGGCTGATCATCGAAGGTATAAGTGAGGCCTTTACCGGGCTCATGCAGGATGGAGGCATATGAG
>CAKZQV010000100.1 GCA_937141895.1 uncultured Verrucomicrobiota bacterium | reverse complement strand
GGCGGCGGTAATGTGGATGATAACATTCAGCTGCGCGCCTTGGTCCAGAAAGCCAAAGGCGTTTCTATGCCCAAGGACAACATCGAACGTGCGATCAAAAAGGGGACGGGCGAGCTCGAAGGTGGTGCACTTGAGGAGGGGTCATACGAATGCTACGCCGCTGGCGGAATTGCCGTGGTAGTGAAGGTATTGACCGATAATAAAAACCGCTCTGCTTCCGAAGTACGCCATGCGTTCACGAAAGCCGGTACCGAGCTGGCACCTCCAGGGTCGGTCAGCCGTATGTTCCAGCGCAAGGGACAGATCTTTATTGAGAAGGATCAGACCGATGAAGATGCCTTGATGGATGTGGCACTCGAAGCTGGTGCTGAAGATATGAAGACCGATGGGGATCAGTTTGAAGTTATCACGGATCCGAATGATTACGATGCAGTTTCTGACGCGATCACCAAAGCGGGAATTGATATGGCGGAATCCGAAATCACCATGATTCCGGATCTCGTGACCGAAGTGACCGAGGTGGATCAGGCCAAGAAGATTATGGGCTTTATCGAAGCGCTCGAGGCTCTCGATGACGTTCAAGATGTCTATTCCAACTTTGATATTTCCGACGAAATTGCGGATCAGCTCGAAGAGGAATAAAAAACTCCGGCTGACTTATTCAGCTCAAAACGAAGAGGGAGCACGGGTGAAAACCTTGTGCTCTTTTTTGTGGTTTACTGTCTGCGGCTTTCTTCGAGCCCATTTTCAAATAATCCGTGTTGCAAATACGTGAATAAATAAATTGCTAATTCAACGTTTCGGATCTATTTAGAAAATAAGGCCGAAGACATTCATGAGTTGCACTCGTGTGAGAGCAGGGAAGGTTTGGCTGGTTATACGTTCTTCCTCATGGAGGTACCTGATGAAAAATGCCGTTCTCTTCAGAATTATTTATGTTCTGTCATGTTTCACCTTCACCGCTGCAGCAGAGATCCCGCTCGCCGGCAAAGAATTATTTACCAAGATGGATGCGGATAGTGGAGGTTTGGTTTCTCTAGAAGAATACATCCAGTTCGGTCGTGCTCATCAGGAGAGGGCGGGCAAGGTATTCAATGAAACGGTCGCGCGCGAAACGTTTGCTAAAAAAGATGCTAACAAAGACGGCTATCTGTCGTTCGTAGAGTTTAGTGCTAAAAATAAACCGAATGCTAAGTACAAATCGGCAGAGGAGCAGCGCAAGGAGGTCGCCGCCCGCAAGAAAGCAGAGGCAATAGCCAAAGCCAAAGCGGATGAAGAGGAAGAGAAGAAAAGAGAGGCCAAACGCGAGGAAAATAGAAGAAATCGCAGTGTACACGGAGGCGGTGGAGGCGATGATGGCGATGACGGAGGGAAGGACGATGGAGATGAATAGGCTTTCTCGACGGTAATAATCGTATTTGCTTCGTGGTGAGGATTTGGAGAGCGCCCGTTCTTTTTTTCATTCTCACCAAGCTTTCATCGAAGTCATTCAGGATGTTAAGAATGCCTATTTCAACTTCGATATACGCAACGAAATTGTGGATCAGCTCGAGGCAGAATAAATCAGTTGTCAGAGGTTACGAAGGGCGCGAATTAGTTCGCGTCCTTTATGGTTTTGCGGGATGTTACCTCAATGATGAAAGAGGTTGGTAGAGTTTCAGGGATTGATTCATCCCTGTCCTCAGAGGGCAATGGGGTGTTCCTGCGTAGGATTTTCATGGGCGTTCTATGCGCCGGCTTTATTCTTTCTTCCCCGGTTTTAGCGGCGGATGCCGCGGCCTTTTATACCCAGAAGGGCAATGACCCGAGTTTCGAGCAGGTGATGGCTAGCGGCCAGCTCCCGCGAGGGAAAAACTCGGGTAATGGCTTCGAGGGCTCGACTATTGAGGTGAACCATGCGCTGCTGAAGGATGGACCCAACGGCGGCCGACCGATGATTCAGGATATTATGATCCACACCCTCGGGCACAGTGTGATCAGCAGAAAAGACTTCCCGCGGTGGTCGCGCTGGTATCAGGAGGACGGCAATACCCAGGTTTTCCGTTTATTCAAGGGCGAGGAAAATGTGCGGAACTCGCGAAAACTTGCAGCAAGAATCGAGGCCCATAGTCAGTTCGGGTGGAAAAAGGGGGATGGCTGGCAGGAATGGGTTGCTACGTATACCATCATCAAGCCCCATAGCTGCGCAATCTTTCAGGCGAAGAACCCGATCAACCATTGGTCCTTCATGCTCAACATGAATGATGAAGGGGATGTTTTCCTTAATCACCGTCGGGCTGAAAACCAGATTCTGGCCCGGGATATGGTCGGAAAACCCTTCCACGTCCGATTACGTGAGAACGGGCATGACTACGAGGTTTACTTCAACGGCGAAAAGGTGGGAGAGGGTTTTTATTCGCGACCAAAAGGGAAGACCAGTTTTCGCTGGGGGATGTATCTCGGCGCCAAGGAGGTTCGTCACGATGCCATGATTCTCGTTACCGGAGCCGCGATCAATCCGAAGGAACCCAGCCTGCCCGCCTTCGACGGGATTCGGATACCGCTCCGGGTGTGGACGAACGCCAATGGGCAGGAGCTTGAGGTGGAGGCGCGCTACGAACCGGGCAGCGAGGGGATTGATTTTCTGGTTGACCACCAGTGGAGTAGCTACCCGCTGAGCAGGCTTTCCATTCCAGATCAAGTGCAGCTGGCCGGGATCGTTGCAGAAAAATCCGGTCGACCGGCCGAAGTCAGGGTGCGGATCCCTCTTCAGGTGTGGACGAACGCTGAAGGACAGGAGCTAGAGGCAGAGGCGCGCTACGAACCGGGCAGCGAGACCATCGAGTTTCTGGCCGCCGGCCGGTGGAACGTCTATTCCCTGACTGAGCTGTCCATTGCTGACCAAAAAAAGCTGGCCGATCTCTTTGAGGGTATGGAAGAGTAAGAGCCTCTGGAAGTATCGTTGATTCTTCCACGTTAGCTGAAGGCCACTGCAACTCATGATCAGGGTAGAAATGGATATCGGTCAGTAAAAGCGGTGCGGGTTCGGGCGACTGCTTTTTTCTTTCCAATGTTTGGAAGGCCGGTAGTCTGTACTGCATGCAAACAGTGAGGATTCTTGGCATTGACACGTCTTTGCGCTCCACGGGCGTGGGGGTGATTGAGGTGAGGGGGCAGGAGATGCGGGCGCTGGCCTATGGGCGGATTCATAATAAGCCTAAAGTGCCGCACTCCGAGTGTCTGGAAAATATCTATAAAACGATCTCCGATCTTATCGAAGATCACAAGCCAGACTGTGCCGCGATTGAGGGCGCTTTCTTTGCGAAGAACCCAAAAACCGCCATGGTACTGGGACAGGCGCGAGGTACGGCCATTGCCGCCTGCGCGGTGCAGCAGCTCACGATTACTGAACATACGCCGCGCAAAGTAAAGTCGGCCGTGGTTGGCACGGGAACGGCGGATAAGGAACAAGTCGCAAAGATGGTGATGCGGCTGCTGAATCTGAAAGAACAGCCGCAAGAAGACGCCGCCGACGCGCTGGCCATCGCGATTTGTCACCATCATCAATTGGCCCTTCCTGCAGCAATGCAGGCCAAGACCATTTAACCACGAAGACGCGAAGCGTCACGAAGAAAGCTACAAAGCCTGACTTTGGTTTTCTTGGAGTTCTTGGTGTCTTTGTGGTTAATTGTATTCATGTCTAGCACTGTAAAACCTGTTTGGGAAACTGCGTTCGAAATCCGCTCCTATGATGTGGATCCCAATTGTACGGCCCGGTTGGCGGTTTTCTGTAAATTCATGCAGGAAGCGGCCTATCTGCATGCGGAACATTTTGGGCTGGGGCACACGGAACTTTCGAAGTTGAATATGGCCTGGGTGCTGAGCCGCATGCGGCTGGAAATCAAGCGTCTTCCAGCGTGGGGCGAGAGCATTAAACTACGGACATGGCCGTCCGGTCGCGATCGTTTATTTTACTATCGTGACTTTGAATTTACCGATGAATCCGGCGAGGTTATTCTACTGGCTAGCACCGCTTGGTTTGTAATCGACTACAAAAAACGAGAACGCATTATTCCCGATTGGTGGACGAACAGTGATCTACCGATCGGTCCCAATATTTTTGAATCCAAGCTCTGCAGGCTAAAGCCGTGCGGTTGCGAGAGCGGGGTTTCAATGTCAGTAAATTATGGTGATCTTGATCAGAATGGCCACGTCAGCAATATCCGTTATGTAGAATGGATCATGAATAACCTGCCGCTTGAGTTTCAGCAGTCGCACGTGATCCAATCATTGGAAGTCAACTATCTGTCTGAAGCCGTCTGCGGCCATGAAGTCTCGATCTGTGAAAAGCACAATGGCCTGACGATTGATCATGGAATTATGGCCGAAGGTGAAGATCTGTTCCGTGCACATACGGAGTGGAAAACCATTTAGCTCCGTGCTTTGCCATAGACATAACTGTCGTAGGCTTCGCCATCCAGCATGAGCTTACTCCGGGCGATGCCTTCTTTCCGGTAGCCAGCTTTTTCCGCCACGCGAGCGCTGGCTTTATTGGGTTTCAGCATATTAATTTCAATGCGAACCATATCGAGCTCTTCGAACGCAAACTTTTCGAGAAGCTGAACCGCTTTCACAGCGATGCCTTTGCCCCAGTAGGCTTCATCCACAAAGTAGCCGATTTCTCCGCAGTAGGGCCGATGTAATTCGCAGTGAACACCAACGGCGCCAACGATTTTATTTCCGTACAGAATCGTAAAGTTAAACCAGACCTTCTGCTCTCGCCATTCTTTATTCTTACGCAGGAACTCTCGTTCTTCCTTGATCGTTTTCGGCTTCGCTGGAAAATAGGTAAAGTTCGGGCTGTTCAGAATTTCATAAAACCGCTTGGCATCCCCGAGCTGCTGATATCGTATGGTTACGCTCTTTTTCATCAAAATAGTATGGGCAAAGAAAAAGCCGAGGTCAACGACCCCGGCTTTTGCATTTGGTAGGGACGGCTGTCCGCGGCGTTTTCATCGAAATCGCCCTACCGTTTGAATTAGTAGTTTTCGCCCAGTACCTCGAAGTGGGCCTGCGGATGGGCGCAGGCCGGGCACATGGCCGGAGCTTCTGCTGCTTCGTGGACGAAGCCACAGTTTCGGCACTGCCAGATGACCACGCCGTCTTTTTTGAAGACCTTGCCTGCTTCGAGGTTGGCCAAGAGATCCCGGTATTGTTTTTCATGCTGCTTTTCTGCAATGGCGATTTTTTCCCAAATCACCGCAGCGGCTTCAAAACCTTCTTCGCGCGCTTTGGCGGCAAAAGCCGGATAGAGTTCTGTCCACTCTTCCTCTTCGCCGTCAGCTGCGGCCTTCAGGTTTTCAGCCGTGGTGCCGATTACGCCGGCCGGGAACATCGCTGTGATTTCCACTCCGCCGCCTTCGAGCTGTTTGAAGAAACGCTTCGCGTGCTCTTTTTCCTGATCCGCGGTTTTTTCGAACATGGCGGAAATCTGCACGAGACCTTCTTTTTTTGCAGCGGATGCAAAGTAGGTGTAGCGGTTACGGGCCTGCGATTCGCCGGAAAATGATTTCAGCAGATTTTTTTCGGTTTCTGTACCTTTGATCGATTTCATGTCCTGCTCCTTCTACTATTTGTGATTTAAAATCCAATTAAGAGTCAGGATATTGAAATGTTCAGAATTACAAAGCCGGGAAGCACCGGATGGCTTTCATTATACAAAATCTAAAATTTGCTTCACTCGTGATGCTTTGCAACGAACTGGACAACAGAAGCTAATCCGACATGTTTGGATCCTTCATTCACTTCACGCTCCATTTCCAATGCCTGGACAATTTCCAACGATTGGAAATCATCGTTTAGCATTTCGGCAGTAAACATCAGTTGTGCAACCGGCGGTCCGCCTTTTCCCGGCATTTCAAGTTGCTTCGGCGTGTAGGCTTCCAGAAGAAAAATGCCGTTTTCGGTCAACGCTTCTGCAGCAGAGGTGTGCACTTTTTTTCGGAGCCCCGGCGGAAGATGGCAGAAAATGGATACGATATTATCCCAGCGGTTCGGTTCTTCGGCAAAGTCGTTGAGATCGGCACAGATGGTCTTGATTTCAACGTTATTTTCTGTCGCCAGCCTTCGGGCTTTTCCCAAGCCGATTTCGGAAAGATCTATGGAAGTTACGTCAAAACCAAGTTTGGCCAGATAGACGCCGTTGCGTCCCTCACCATCGGCCAGGCAGAGGACGGTGCCTGGTTTCAGCTTATCGGTATTAGCTTTTAAAAAGTCATTCGGTTCTATACCGAAAATATATTCATCGGCCGCATATTTGTCGTCCCACATTTATTTCTCCAAGGCCAGAATATTGCCGCGCGCGAAATCTTCGAAGGCCGAAAGACCGGCTTTGGCACCTTCCCCCATGGCAATGATGATTTGTTTGAAGGGAACACTGGTGAGGTCGCCGGCGGCATAGATCCCGGTTTTGTTCGTTCGGCAATGGCCGTCGACGATGATTTCCTTGAGGGCATTCAGTTCGACCAAATCCTGAAACGGAGCTGTATTCGGACTGAGGCCGATTTGAACAAAGATGCCGTCGGCGATGATGGTTTCAATTTGTTTGGTTTCGCGGTTTTCAAGCTCGATGCCCGAAACCTTATCGCCGTTGTCGAGCACCTTGGCCGCCGCTGCGTTGGTATGGATGGTGATGTTGGGCATCGATTCGGCCTTTTGAATTAGTACGCCATCCGCTTTAAGTTGATCCGCAAATTCCAGCAGGGTGACTTTGGAGCAGATACCGGCCAAATCGATAGCCGCTTCAACACCGGAGTTTCCACCACCGACCACAACCACCGGTTTATCTTTGTAAAACGGGCCATCGCAGTGCGGACAGAAGGCTACGCCGCGCCCGATGTTTTCCTTTTCGCCGGGAATACCCAGCTGTCGCCATTTTGCGCCGGTGGCCAGAACCAATGCTCCGGCGGTGACTTTTTCACCGCCTTTCATGTGCAGCGTTTTGCGTTCGCCCTCCTCAATGCTTTCCACGCGGCGATGCTCCAGGATGTCGATCGGATATTCCTTG
>CAKZQV010000099.1 GCA_937141895.1 uncultured Verrucomicrobiota bacterium | reverse complement strand
CCGTCATCATCAGGAAAAACCACAACCACACTAAAAATGGCGGAGCTGCTTTCCAACCATGGGAAAAAACTAAAGCCGTTTCATGTGGATCACTATTTCTGGGATCTGGAGCTTCATCCCAAGGATGAATTCGGCGACTATGATTATGAAACGCCGCAGGCCCTCGACATTAAGCTGATCAATAAGCACCTGGAACAATTGCTCGCGGGTAAAACTGTTAAAACGCCCCATTACGATTTCAAAACGGGCACTCGAACGCTGAATGTTCATGAGATGAAACTCGAAGATGATGAGATTTTGCTCATGGATTGCTTGCATGGTTTATATTCGGATATGACCAAAAGTGTGTCGGATGATCATAAATTCAGGCTCTACATCGAAACGCTGGGTCAGCTCAAAAATGAAAATGAAGAGTTTATGCGCTGGGCCGACCATCGGCTGATGCGTCGAATGATCCGAGACAGCTGGAGCCGGAACCACGATTTTTTTTCCACGCTGACGCACTGGCATTATGTCCGGAAGAGCGAGCTGCAATACATTATTCCATTCATTGGAAATGTGGATTTTGTGGTGAACTCGGCCATGCCTTACGAATTTCCGGTGCTAAAGAATAAACTGTTCCACCAGTTTCCAGAAGCCATTGAACGTTACCGGGATGACTTTAAGCGGCAGGATGCCTATCTGCGTGCGCAACGCGTAATGCAATTTCTTGAGCCGTTACATGAGTACCAAGACCATACCTGTATTCCGTCGAGTGCGCTGTTCAGGGAATTTATAGGCGGCAGTGAATATACCTATTAATCTAGGCTGAGGTCGCCGTGAATACGCAGGTGATTCCGCTCTTTATCCACGAGGAGCTCCTGCCCAGGAAAAACTGGAGGCAGTTTTTCCTGCAACAACCGCTGAACCTGATCCCGCATCTCATGCTTAACGTCTTGGGAAACGCGGTTCAGCGTAGAGATTCTGATTTCAACCACATACCCGGGACCGTAAGCAGAACCGAAACCGGCGGAAAATGAAGCGCCCACATTAATGAGGCCGTCCATTTCGGGGTTGGAGGTCTGGCCTTCGGCAGGACGAGAGGGGTGTCGGATAAATTGATCTCTGTATTGAGATTCAAGTTCGCGGTCGATCGTATCAAATACGCTCTTTAAGCGTAGTTCCCATTCTCTGGCTTTAGCAGTTCGCATGGAAATAGAAAGCTGAATTCAAAGCTCCTTTTCAAGGGGGAAGTGCGGAAAACGATGCGCATGACATAGGATCAGATTAAAATACGTATAACATGGATGTAAAAACCCGCATTAATCCTTATTGAGAATGGGTATTTTTTTCCTCATTGATTTGACTTTGTGAGGTGGGAACTTATCATGGACTCTTTTAACGAAAATTGGGTGAAATTAACTTAGGAGGTTACATAATGAGTGCTCATACAACGAATCAGAAGCTGCTCGACTGGGTGGCTGAAGTTGCAGAAATGACGACCCCGGATGAAATCATCTGGTGTGATGGTTCCAAGGAAGAATATGATCGTCTGATGGTTCAGATGTGTGAATCAGGAATGGCGATCAAACTGAATGAAGAGAAGCGTCCTAACAGCTTTGCGTTTAACTCTGACCCTTCTGACGTTGCCCGTGTTGAAGGCCGCACGTACATCGCTTCTGTTAAAGAAGAAGATGCCGGCCCGACCAACAACTGGATTGATCCGGTTGAGCTTAAAGAAACCATGCGTAAACTATACAAAGGCTGCATGAAAGGGCGCCCGTTGTATGTGATCCCGTTCTCTATGGGTCCGATTGGTTCCCCGATTGCTAAAAACGCCATCGAGCTTACTGACTCTCCGTACGTTGTTGTCAACATGCACATCATGGCGCGTGTTTCTACAGATGTACTGCGCCTGATTGAAGAAACCGACGAGTTCATCCCTTGTCTGCACTCCGTGGGCAAACCGCTGGCAGAAGGCGAAAAAGACAGCCGCTGGCCGTGCGCTCCTATGGAAGACAAATACATTGCTCACTTCCCGGAAGAACGTCTGATCTGGTCCTATGGTTCCGGTTACGGCGGAAACGCCCTGCTCGGCAAAAAATGTCTGGCCCTGCGTATCGCATCCGCTCAGGCACGTGACGAAGGTTGGATGGCTGAGCACATGCTCATTCTCCGCTTCACCAGCCCGGAAGGTAAACAGTACCACGTAGCTGCGGCATTCCCGTCTGCTTGTGGTAAAACCAATCTCGCCATGCTTCAGTCCACCGTACCGGGCTGGAAAGTTGAAACCATCGGTGATGACATTGCATGGATGAAGATTAATCCGGAAACCGGCCGCCTGCACGCGATCAACCCGGAAGCCGGCTTCTTCGGTGTTGCTCCGTTCACATCCAAAGAAACCAACCCGATGGCGATGGCTTCTCTCGATAAAGATTGTATCTACACTAACGTGGTTGTTACTCCGGACCTGGATGTGTGGTGGGAAGATATGAACATTCCGATCGAAAAAGGAACGGATTGGTTGAACCGTCCGTGGACTCCGGACATGAAAGACGAAAACGGCAAGCCGCTTAAGGGCGCACATCCGAATAGTCGTTTCACTGCTCCTGCTGCTAACTGCCCCTGCATCTGCGAAGCCTGGGAAGATCCGGCCGGTGTTCCGATCGATATCTTCCTCTTCGGCGGAAAACGTACTTCTACCGTGCCGCTGGTAACTGAAGCTCTGAGCTTCGAGCACGGCGTGTTCATGGGAGCAACCGCTTCTTCCGAACCGACTGCTGCTGCACTCGACCTCGGTAACGTTTCGCTTCGTTTTGACCCCTTCGCCATGACTCCGTTCATCGGCTACCACGCGGGTGACTACATGCAGAACTGGTTCGATATGGGTGAAAAACTAGGTGATAAAGCTCCGAAATGTTTCTACGTTAACTG
>CAKZQV010000098.1 GCA_937141895.1 uncultured Verrucomicrobiota bacterium | reverse complement strand
CAGGATAATTAGACCTGTTAGAATTGAAGAACCGCGGGTTCCTTTGAACAACCGAAAAATAAAATAAAGCAAGGCCGCGAGAATTAAAATCTCGAGCCAACCCAGCATATTCGGAAGTTCAAAAGCGTCTGTCCACTGCATCATAATTCACCGATGCAAAGTGTATCCACGATGCGGCAGACATCGCAAGTGTCGATTACATCGTGAACCCGCAAAATATGGGCTCCAAGCGCCGCTGACCAACCCGCAATGCCCAGACTGCCCGCCCCCCGTTGGTTTGGATCTTCCCGATCCAGCAGCTTGTCGATCATACTCTTGCGTGAAGCACCGATCAGCACCGGTGCCGATTTTCCAAGGTCTGGAATTCCGCGCAGCAGTTGAAGGTTGTGCTCCAGGGTCTTCCCAAAGCCAATGCCCGGATCCACCACGATGCACTCGCGCCGAACACCACCCCGCACAGCAAACGCAATCCGTTCTTCCAGATAGTGAAGTACTTCACCCACTGCATCCTCATACGTTGGATTATCCTGCATCGTCTGGGGCGTGCCCTTCATATGCATCAGAATTACACCGGCGCCGGACTCAGCTGCAACATCAAGCATTTTCGGATCCGCTTCGAATCCGGATACATCGTTGATAATATTTGCACCGGCTTCCAATGCTCGCAAAGCGGTTTCGGATTTCATGGTGTCGATGGAGATCAGCACATCCGATTGTGCGCGAAGCTTTTTAATGACGGGAACCGTACGTTTAATTTCCTCTTCAACCGAAACCGGCGCAGCACCGGGACGTGTGGATTCTCCGCCGATGTCGATGATATCCGCGCCTTCTTCCACCATCTGCAGCGCACGTTTGACCGCATCATCTGGATCCACAAAATCCCCTCCATCCGAAAAGGAATCCGGAGTCACGTTCAGAATCCCCATCACCCGCGTTTTTTCACCAAGCTGGAGAGTATGTTTTCCGCATTTCCAGTTGTAGATTCTGCGATTCATCAAGCAAGGAGCATATTCAGTCCTTGGAAATAAACCAGTCAATATCTTGGGCGTAGCTCAAGTAAATTGTGAAATTGTGAAATTCTTCGACATGTGAGGGCGAATGGGCTAAATAATGAACGTTCCATTTGGACGCGGGGGAGTAATACTTATGTTTGATACTAAAAACCTAACTATGATCGATTTATTTGCAGGAGCCGGAGGATTGTCCGCGGGATTATCAGAGGTTGGTTTTAAGAGCCTTTATGCAAATGAAATCAAAAAGCGGTATTCAGAAACCTACATGTTCAACCATCCCGAAACACATGTAGATCAGCGCGATATCCGGGTTGTCGATGCTAAGGCTGTTCGGGTTAAGTTAGGCATAAAGCGCGGTGAGCTAGATCTCATTGCAGGAGGGCCGCCATGCCAGGGTTTTTCCATTAATGCACCTGTTCGCTCCAAAGAAGATTCTCGCAATCATCTATTCAAGGAATACCTTCGATTTGTAGAAGAATTCTATCCTCAGGCAGTTCTTATTGAGAATGTGCCGGGACTGGTGTCCTTTGAGGGGGGGCTGACTTTGGAGGCGATTCTTTCCAGCCTTGAAAAACTCGGTTATCAATCCGATGTGCGCATTCTTTATGCTCCGCATTATGGGGTACCGCAAACACGGTGGCGAACAATTGTCATTGGTGTTCGAAATGGTCAGTCTGCCAGTACTGCTTTTCCTGAACCTGTAAGGCTAGCACCCCTGCGAGTGAATTTTACGGCGCGCTTTGACGGGCGTAATATCGTATCTCTCCCCAATAAGGTTGAACTCCCTTCATTTGTTTCTGTCAAAGACGCAATTGATGATCTCCCTGTTCTGGAGAATGGAGAGAGCGGAGCCGCTATGAAACATTACCGTACGGCTCCCCAGAACGATTTCCAGCGTGCAATCCGAGGTGCTTCTGTTCGTGTGACCCATCATGAGGCAGCACGGTTGAGTAAGATAAATCTTGATAGGATGAGCTATATTCCTCCGGGTGGAAATTGGACGAATATCCCTATTGAACTTTTGCCAAAAGGCATGCAACGAGCCCGACGGTCTGATCATACAAAACGTTATGGCCGCGTGACTCCTGATGGCCTTGCTTCCACTATTTTGACTAAATGTGATCCACATTGGGGAGCCTATTTCCATTATGGGCAAGATCGCGCTTTTACCGTACGCGAAGCGGCACGAATACAGACCTTCCCGGATTCGTTTCAGTTTTCTGGGTCACGCGTGGAGCAATACGAGCAGGTTGGAAATGCTGTGCCACCAATCCTAGCCGCTGCCATAGGGAAATCTCTTAGTGCGGCGTTGGGGCATGGTTCGGTACAAATAACGAAGGCAATGTGATGGCAGGAACTATTTGGGAATTTTTCGGGTACCGAGCAGGGGAAAAATCAGCTAAAGCAAAAGAATCTATTAGGAAACTCGTTTGTCCGATCATCAATGAAACATGTGAGAAGACCTTTAATGATCGTACTGTTTCAGGAGTCTGCACCATAAAGCCAATCACGACAGATCCCGTTATCTGTTGTCCCATTCGTTTATACGCTGAAGACTATAAAATACTTCATGATGTCTCTGCCAAGGCATTTGGCGGAGCTCACCCTCTGGTTCCCTGTGGAGAAGCGGTATCTTACGCAAAAAAAGAAAAGCAACCATGCATTGCGGTTTTCGGGAAAAAGTGGGGTGGTGAACTTCGCCTCCCTCAGAAATCTGGTGTTGGTGGATATTTCATTGATTGGGTTCTGGCAAAAATTGATGCGGTTGGAGAATTGGAAGAATTTATTGCCATTGAGGTTCAGA
>CAKZQV010000097.1 GCA_937141895.1 uncultured Verrucomicrobiota bacterium | reverse complement strand
CTTGGGGTTGTTGTTCATCAGATGGATCCTGAACCGACGCCACCTGTAGAATTCGGGCCTGCTCATCGGCTCCTTTTCGGTCGAGAAGTCCCAGACCGGAAAAGGTGACGCCGTGCAGGATTTCAAAAACGGGTTTGCCGCTCAGTTCGCGGCCTTTAAATTTGCGCAGGTGGGTGCAGTAGTCGGCTTTGCTTTTGAATCGCTTGTGGCAGACGGAGCATTCGCCTTCTTCGTAATCACACTCCATAGAAACCTGAGTGATGATACCGCGCTTCATGAGCTTATAGGCCAACTGCGCGTTGGGTGTATCGGCGGCGTAAAGTTCACCGACACATTCGATCCGCCCGCCAACGTCATCTTCCTGATAATCGGCGGCGACGATTCCACCCACAATATCACCGAAATCCTGCGAGTGCTGCAGGTCGACCTTCTTATTGATGGCCGTCATGTGACGTTGGTTGAGTTCTTCCGCAGTAAAATGGTCACCGTTCCGGTTGGTGCCAGTCCGGCAAAGGATAAAAGTAAACTGCGGGTCGCCTGTGGCCCCGATCATTGCCTCTGAGCGCATAGCATCCTCGTCTAAGGCAAGCTCCACTGGAATTGACGTGTGGAAATTCGCAGCGGCTGCCATTGGTTGAGGCTTTTCTTCCGAGGCTTTGGCGGAGGCTCCCTTCACGCAAACAAACAGTCGCTCTTTGGCCGATGATGCGGCTCCACGCTTTGCCGTGATTGAATAAGAGTGATCCTTTGACTGCATCCGGGATGAGCGACCGTGCCCTGCAATGATCTTTTTCATCTGCGATTCGTTCGGGTGTGCGTGGTCGCGATAGGAAATCAGCCAATGCTTGATGTGTTTGGCGTTACCGAGAAACGTTTCAAAAAAGGCGGAGGAGTTGCCTTTGGTAACAGTCTGGTGATCCGTAACATAATGCTTGGTCTTACTGTCCTTGTTGATTTCAAGGCCTTTCCAATAGACCATCAGGCCTTCCACAAAGTGATAGGCTTTTTCATAGTTGGTGGTCGAAAATTCGGTCGCATACGGCGGATCAAAATAGGCCAGATCGGCATTTACCTTCGGCAGGATGGCGTTCACATCGCCATGGTGCGCCTTGTTCGTTTTACCGTTGTCGAACACCAGCGCATTGATTCGCTCCAGATTCTTGCGGAACCGCGCTTTAAACTGTTCCGGCGTATCCTTGCGCTGGCCGCCCTCTGCAGAGGAGGAAAAGTGCCCAAATCCGCCGCTGGCGCAGGTTTTACCCAGCGCAAACAGCGCAATGTCCTTTTTATAGCCGGAAAGTTTGTCGCAGTTGGCCCGAATCGCATCGATCACCCCGTGAACGCCTTTAACGAAAAAGATGCCCTTAAAGTTGTCGCGCACAAAGGTTCCGGCTTTGGCGTTGTCGGCAACCAGCGCATCCATTTCTGCTTCGGTCACCGTTACCGAGCTATTCTCAACAATCGCCTTCGCGGCATGATGGCAAAAATGCAGTCGGTCGTTAGTGGTTACCTGCATCCCTTTGGATTTGTACATGTAGGCCACCACCGCCGAACCAGAAAAAGCATCCAGCACCGAGCCGACCTTGTCCGGGGTATGTTTCCAGATCCAATCCACCAGCTTTTGTTTACTGCCGATGTAATTGGTGATGTATTTGGGCCGAGAGGCCGGTTTATTGGTTTCTGGTTCTTGGTTTGCTGGTTCTTTGGCACCGGCTTCTGACTGACTATCGCTGTTCTCCAGATCACCAGTAACCAGCAAACCAGTAGACTGAGGAAGCTGTAGCTCCGCTTCGGCTTCCAATAGAAACGCCAGCCGGTCAAGGTCGGTCGCAAATGTCTTCATTAAAATCTCCGGTTAGTCGCTGTAAAGTTCGGCGCGTGTAGACGCGACCGGTTGTTCAGCGGTTACTTACCGGAGAAGTTTGAAAAGTGTCGGACGAGTAGCCTTATTTTTTTATCGAGGCGAGCACGGCGGTTCCACAGGCCGTAGTGGATGGATGTTCTGAGGTCTCGAAAATCGCAGAAAATATGCCGTCATACGGCGAGCGTTGTTGCTGATGGTATTCCAGAAAATCATCAGGCAGGGTTTTGATCTCATTCTCGACCAGACGGTTAATCACCCAGTCGGCAGCTTCTTTACGGTCGAGTATTTTCGGCTCGTTAGAGTCCAGGTAGAACATTTCAAGATCCAGACCGGCACCAAATACTTGCACCCATACTCCGACGGGCTGGTATTCAGTCTTGGATGGATCGGACAAAATGGAATCAATCATATAGCGTAACTTCATTCCCATTCCTCCGCCATTTCGAGGTGTTCTTCCAATACGCTCTTGTCAATTCGTTTGAACAGATCCGGATGGTCGGCCCGATATTGAGTCCACTGTTTCCAGTCGGCGGCATGGTCCGGCTCCGTGACGGGTTCGATCATCTCAATGT
>CAKZQV010000096.1 GCA_937141895.1 uncultured Verrucomicrobiota bacterium | reverse complement strand
ATGGCGGTCTTCAGCCGCTTCCCGTTCCGCTCGTCGGATGTGGTAATAATTACAGATCAGGGGATTCCCAGTATTCAGGCCGAAATTAATGTGAATGGGAAGTCGCTGAAACTTTTGGCCACTCACCCCGTTCCGCCGGTAAGCGCGGATTATGTCAGATCTCGGAATCATCAGTTGGAGGCTCTGACGAAAGCGCGTCCGGAGAGCGGGCTCTTTATTCTTGCGGGAGATCTGAATACCACGCCGTGGAGTCCGGAAGTGAAACACATTCTCCGTGTCGCTGATTTGCAGGATTCAGCAAGAGGGTTCGGTTTTCGTCCCACCTGGCCTGCCGGTTCTCCTCTGATCTGGACGGTATTGGATCATGTGTTTCACAGTGACGGGCTGGAGGTGACCGAACGCAGTATCGGCCCAGCGCTTGGATCAGATCATCATCCGGTGGAGGTTACCTTCCATCTGTACGATGAGTAATGGGTTCACCCGTCTTCGTCCCACACTCTCGGAACTTCGTCGGGGCTGGTAGGGGTTATTGGACGAAGACGGCTGCAGCTTACACCATCATGTTTTTCATAGAGGTCGCGGTGTCGGCGAGGAGCATATATTTTGCACTGCGCATCGATTTGTGAATGGCGACAGGGGATTTATCTAAGCGGGTAGCGACTTGTTTCTGCAAACCAAAGGTGCGTACATTCAGCGGGTCTTTATATTTCTCAAATTGTAATTCCCTAAGTATGCTCAATACGCCTGCTTCAACTTTTGTCAGAGAGCTTAATATTTCTATATAGAGCAATGATAGTGCATTCAGGCCAATATCAATTCGGTTTCCAAACCCCTTAAAGGTCATCATGGGCTCGGTGGTGGTCAGGGTTTCGGAGAGATCCTGTAATTGTTTGCCTACTACGTCATCTATGAACACTTGTCCTTCTGAAGTGCTGTAGGGGAGAATGTCATGAGCGAAAAGCCAATGACTGGGAAGAGCGCGGGCATGGATCATTAAATCCAACACCATGAATGGAAAGATGCCTGCGTGATAGGGTTTGACTGCGAGATAAAAATTCTGGTTTTCGAAAGGGGTCATGGGGGTATGCAAATAGGCTGCATACCGTTTTTCCAGGATCTGCTGAAAGGTCACCACTCCAGATGGTGGTGAATCAGTTTCTAATGTTAACAATGCTAGAATCATAGAGGGGTTCCTTTTCTTTATGGCTAAAAGGAGAAGTCCATTCCTGCAAACTCACAATTGTTAAGATTCGATGATTTTTTCAGAAACTACATTATTGTAGAAGCCTGAGCGACTTTTAATGGGGTCAATTTAGGCTTGCAAACTACGATCAAGAAGCTCTCTGGCCCGTTGTTCCCGGTGGAATTGATTTCCTCTCACGCCTGCCAGAGCTACGACCTCAACCCGTCCGGAAGCGAGGGCCTGGCGGAGTAAGTCTTCGGCAGGTAAGGTGACCCGTCCTGCTTTTCGAATCAGGTCAAAATGAAAATCGTCATGACCTTCCAATGACCGGTAAACCACTTCGGTACAAACCAGTCGATCTGAACGGGTGAAGTCGAATTCAAAGTCATACAGTTTGCCTTCATGGGTCAGCGCACGCTCCACGGCTTTGCGTTGCATCTCGGGTGACGAGTAGAGAGGACGGAGGAGAATTAGGGCATCCACCGAAAGGGTTTCTTTGAGTGAACGAAAGAGAACTCCGTCTTTTTTGCCTTCCAGAATACAAATGGGTGCTTTGGCGCGTTCCGCCTGATCTTCGGACATATGAATCCCCAACTCGTTGCGTTGCTCTTCGCTGCCCAGCACAAAAGCACTATGCGGCCAAAAACCAGGAAGGAATAAATTGCTCATAGCATCGTCGTGACGGGTAATCAGAACATCACCGGGTTGCATCACCTCGTGCACCTGATTCCTTGCGCTTCGGCGAATACGTTTTCGATGAAACGGATTCCTCATTTCGGCGATGGCTCGTCCTGAGGCCTCAAACATTCCAAACATCACCCGTTGATAGCGTCGAATGGGTCGCTCTCTCCAACGACGAAACCGGGTTTTTGCAAAGGAAGAGGCATGAACCCGTTTCTGTTTTTCCAGAAAGGGGCCTTCGGACGCAAGGCATTTTACGATGGGTTGCCAATCTGGATCCTGGCCGAGGGTGTTGATCTGCTCCTCCAGGGTTTCGGCGAACCGCATGGCCTGAAAAAAGCGAAGCAGGGTTTTGGGTCGACAGGAGGAGTCGCGAATCTGATCAAACATCCCCGCTGGAATTCCTTTTTCCGGATGGGCCTGATTCAGAGCTTTCCAGATAAGGGGATCCTCTGCGTAGTGCTGCAAAATATATCGGGCGGCCCGCATCAGCATACACCCGGCCAACCAGGCACACACAAAGGCTTTTATCGATGCATCATCTTTCGCGGGCCGAAAGCGGGGCACCAGGGGCTGCATGGACTGTATGGTGGTGTGCAGCGCGAGCCGAACATGAAGGTAACGGGTTACTAAAAAGCGAAGTGCGTCCTCTTCGTCTGGAAGCAAATATCCGCGTTCGCGCGCACCGCTGGCGATGCCTTCCAGCTCATCCACCTCTGCTGCGGTGGGCATCGCATCCTGGGCGCTGAGCAGGGTATTTCTCGCCTGTTCGAGTACCGAAGGGTCCGGGGTCATTCTACGATAAGGTTAGCAATCACAGCATTGAGTTTACGCCGTACCACTTCGTAACTAAAGAATTTTTGTGCGGTTTGATAATTATGCTCGGCTTGCTGAATTCGTAACTCGGGATTGTTTAACAGCTCGCGTACTTTTTCCACCAGAGAGCGCCGAACGTAGCCTTCCATCATGGGGAACTCAAATCCCTTGGGTTCAATATCCCTGGCAAAGATATCATAGCGATTGATCAGTACCGGTTTGTGGAAATAGATAGCTTCCAATAGCGCGTTCCCGAAGCCTTCATAAATACTGGGATAGGTCACAAAATCCGCATGCGGATAGAGATCCCATAAGGTGTAGATTTTACGTCCATCCATGGTGGTACCACGTAAATCGGCCACCCGGTCGGCAACAATACGTAAATCGACATTGGTTTCGTGGGCGAGCTCCTGAAGCATGTTCACGTATTCAAACCCTTCGTCACCCGCCGCGTGGGAGATGACTAACTTGCAACGTTGATCTCCCAGCATCTCGAGCAGTTTAATCGCATGTTCGATTCCTTTACGGGGAACGATCCGGGTAGGTTGCAGAAAGAAAATATCATCAGGGCTGAGTCCCAGCTCTTCGCGTGCATCTGCCGCATAGTCATCCATGGGCGGAGGAGGGTTTTTAAAATCGATCACATTCGGAGTGAGAATCGAGGCCACCCTGCGTCTCCAGAAAAGCTG
>CAKZQV010000095.1 GCA_937141895.1 uncultured Verrucomicrobiota bacterium | reverse complement strand
CACCATGGCCAGATCGAAATCATTCTTAAGCCGGATACGATCCCCAGAACGCATACCCGTTTGCTGAAGTTGTTCTATAAATGAATCATGTCCAACATAACTCACCAACGTCCCATCCTTGATAAAGTCTTCGAGCTTCCGCCGATACGTCATGATTTGCGATGAAGCCAAACCAACAGCGCTCCAATTACGATCAGGTGAAAGCTCTGGAGTAATAGTTCCATCACCCAGTCGATTCCAGGAAGCTGTGCCGCTTAGTCGGCGACCAATCCTGAATCCAACCACATTGCCTGGCCAGCCGTCAGCAGTCCAAAGCAACTGAACCTGACTTCCAGTAGCATAACCGGACAAAGCTACCGTCTCCTCACCTACCGCATAACACGATACGCCCGCACATACTAACCCCAAAAATATAGCAGCTATTTTAACTTGGAATGCTCTCATTTTAATCATCGATCAGTTTATATTTCCCGTCAATCAAAGCTACCTTGCAGCCTCTATTTGTCGTATTTCCAGATGATCCGTTATGTACTTTTATTCGAAAAAACCACACTTTCTTGATTTCATCAATTTTCGAATTCGCATACAAAAACTGTTCCTCAAGATTGTAAGCCTGCGCACTGCTAAGTTTCATTTCTAGCAGGGGTCCACTCAGTTCTTGAATGTATGCGGCGCTACACAGACTTAGATAGGCCTCTTTATCATTACGAGCGAGAGCCTCTACACTTTTTACAGCAATGGCCTCCGGACTTTCTTGAGATGTATCAACTGATTTTGCTTCCTTATATTCAACTTTCGCTCCCCAGCTGGTCATAGCCATCAGTGCCATTGAAATTACGATTTTTTTCATTTGTATCTCCTAATATAAGTTTATCTCTAGATGTCGGGGTCAGGTCTGAATATTCTACATTCATTTCTTTTATGTTGGTAATTCAGACCTGACCCTCGAGTTCCAACTCGTAGCTTTCTAGACATAAAAGCAATTTAATTCACCCAGCTCACAAGTCATTTTCATCTTTCACGGACTGGTACCTCTCCCCTTTCTGACCCCTTTCCGGACTAACCCCTATCCCCTTTCTGACCCCTTTTCCTTTTCTATAAATTCTACATCGAGCATCTGCTTATCAAATGACACACGGACCGATCCTAGTTCTAAATAATCATTGTGCGGCTCGCCACGACGGGCTAGGAACGTTAGTAGATAGTCTTCACCATTGGTGTCGTTCGCGCAGAGCGCGACGGTTTGGAGACTGGAGTCTGGGGTTTGGGGTAATACTTCCAAATCCACTGTGTCGTCCACTTCATAGGCGATGCTGGACGGCATGCCTTCGAAGCTCCATGTTCGTTCTTTGCCAACGAGGCAGGCGGGGGAGGCTTCGGGGAAGGAGGCGTCGATGACTACGACATTGACCGAGGCGGACAGGGTGTTATTGCCTTTGATATAATCGCCACTAACGGTGAAGCTGCCTGCGTTAGTGAAGGCAACCGTGATTGGACGGGTGTTGGGCGAACTGTATGTATTGCCAGTAATATCGAGGGCAATCTCAAACTGTCCGCCTCTTGCGTGTTCCAGATCTTCAAACGCGCGGGCGGGATCGATGCAGGTAAGGCGCAGGGCATCGCCTTTGCGGATGGTGATGGTTTCGCCGTCGTGATCAATCAGGTTGTAGGGCATCCATTTTACAGACATTGGAACTTCGAGCGCACCGTTCTGGAAGCTGGCGTTTGCGGGGGTGGCGTCGCCGGCGTCAAGAAGCGGGAGGTTGGCATACCAGCGGGCACCCGCGCCACGGCGCGGGATTTGAGATGAAAGATTTGAAATGGAAGATTGGAAGGCCAGATCCATGAACTCAACATAACGAGTGTCACCTTCGATGCAGGCGGAGGAAACGTAGTACTGTTGAATATCGAACTCCGAACAAGGAATGTCGAATGTCGAAGTATCAACGCCGGCCATGGCGGCGATGGCCGTTTCGATCCAGTCTTTGGTGCCGTTGCCGTTGTTGTCTGGTCCACCGAGAGACTGAAGTTCCAAGGATTGGATTTTCACGGCGAGGCGGCTGTATACATTTTCCCAATAAAGGCGGACGGTGTGCTCCGCACGCGCGGAGTCCGACCCTTCTGGCCGGGCGCGCCGATGCACACTCAGCAGTTTACCGCTGGAGCATAAGCTCGCCCGGCGGTCGAGCTCTACCCCCTGATCCTATTTTTCAACATCCGGGTATTCCATGACGCGAAGCGAGACTGGCCGGCAGGCCAGTAATGAAAGGGCAAATCGGTGGATAGAAAACTCTACTCTGGAATGAAGAGTTTCTGGCCGACGTAGATGCTGTCAGATTTGAGATTATTGGCCTTTTTAATGGCGGAAACGTTTGTTCCGTAGGCCTGGGCAATGGCTGAAAGGGTGTGACCGGATTCGACGACGTGTTCGCGACCGGGGCCGCGGTTGGCGCTTGAGCTTCCGGAGGAGCGGGGACGACTGGCTACGCTCTTTTTCAACAACGATTCAACTTCGCGAATCAGGTTGGCCATTTCTTTTTTCTGACGTGCGTCGAGCGCATTCATCTTGGCATTCAGCGCGCTGATTTGTCCGTTCATGCCATTGACCTGACTGCGAAGCGACTGGATTTCCTGAATGAGCCGCGCGTTTTCCATCTCCACGGTTTCCACCTGTCCCTGCACCCGATAGGCCCTTTCTTCGGCCTGGCGCATGGCGGCCTGCTGTCGCGCCTGCGCTTCACGTTTCTGCTGCGGGGTCTGCATGGTTTCGCAGCCGGCTAAAAGAAGAACTGAAAATGTACTGATAATAACCTTAGATTTCATATTTCTATCCATATTTTTTGAACCGCAGAATATCGAACAAGGAATATCGAATTTCGAAGTAAAATTTCCTCCATCTTCTTTTCCCTGCCCTCCCTATTCGGTTCAGTATTCGTTATTCGTTCTGAATATTCGGGACGTCAGGGTTTCCACAAATACATAAAACGGGGCGGTTCAGCCGTGATGCTGAAATCCGGCACCTTGGGGGTTTTCGAGGCGAACAGGCTGTCCCAGAATCCCGCTTCTTTATAGTAGCGAACCACTTTGAGATCATCCTCGCCCATCAATTCGGCCAGTTTGCTGACCGCGTCGTCCCAATAGCCAACGCCATCAATCAGGTTATATTCCACCGCCTGGCCCACATTAAAGACGCGGCCGTCGAGCAGATCGCGGTTTTCCAGATTCCGGGACGTTTGTACAATCGATGCGAAACGATCCTGCATGGAATTAACCAAATCCTGCAGCAACTCAATATGCTGCGGGTCGACATCTTCAAATGGGTTGAGCATATCCTTATTTTCGCCGGAGGCGATGGTCACCGAGCTCAGACCGATTTTTTCGCCCAGCCCTTTCATGTTCAGGGTTTGCATAATGACGCCCACGGATCCGACAATGGCGGTGGGCTCGGCCATAATATAGTCCCCCGCCATGGAAGCGTAATACCCGCCGGAGGCGCAGAGATCGCGAACGAACACGAGAATCATGCGGTCTTCGAAGGTCATCTTGAACTCTTGGAGGGCGGCATAGATTTCATCGCTGGGGGTGACAGCGCCACCCGGGGAGTCGACCTCGAGGATAATGGCCTTGATCGCTTCATCCCAGGTGGCCGCCCGGATCTCGGAAAGCACCTGCTCCACCATATCGGGTTCGTAACCAAAGAGGCGCTCCTGCCGGCCGCGCATGATGACGCCGCTGAGCGCGATCCGCACCACCTTGGTATCGCCGGAGCCGTAGGACCAGATTTCATCAAACTCCGGAAATTGATCCTGGGCATAGTCACCGCTGACCGAAGAAGAGGCGGACCCGCCGGAAAACAGGGCCGCCGTCAACCCGACATTGGTTAAAAAACTGCCGAAGAGCATCAGGCCCAGGATACTAATCACAATCCACAGCCCGACTTTTGATCCGTTATTTGACATACTTAAAAACTCCCGATTTTCCAAAGGTTGGAAACCATACCCGCTTGAAGTCATTATTTGAATAAATAATTTCCAATGGTTGGAAAAAAACAGGATAAAAGGTTCTGGTTTTGGAAACATGGAGAGAGATTTTGGATTATCTGGAACGCGCACGCGAAGTATTCGACATTGAACTGGACGGCATTCAAAAAGTGAAAGCTGATCTGGACGGCGGTTTTACAGAAGCCATCGACGCCATTCTGGCCACGATTAAAGGCGGCAGCGGAAAAGTCGTAATCTGCGGCGTCGGTAAAAACTGGCATATCGGCAATAAAATGGCGGCCACCTTTACCAGCACTGGTACTCCGGCGGTGGCGATGCACCCGATCGAAGCCATGCACGGCGATTTCGGCATTCTTTCTCCCAATGACATTGTATTAGCGATGAGCTATTCCGGCGCCTCGGACGAATTGATCGCCGTGCTCCAGCCGGTTAAGCGCATGGGCGTAAAAATTATTGCCCTGACCGGCGAGCCGGACTCGCCACTGGGCGACTATGCCGACATTATGGTTTCCGTTAAAATCGGCAAAGAGGCCTGTCCTTTCGGCATGGCCCCGACTACCAGCACCACTGCCACCCTCGCCCTTGGTGACGCCATGGCGATGGTTCTGCTCGATGCCCGCGGCTTTAAAGTGGAAGATTATGCCCAGCGACACCCCGGCGGTGCGATCGGCCGAACCCTTTTATTACGCGTCGAAGATGTCATGCGCACCGGCGAACGCAGCGCAACGGTCCCGGTGGGCAGCGCGGTAAAAG
>CAKZQV010000094.1 GCA_937141895.1 uncultured Verrucomicrobiota bacterium | reverse complement strand
TTATTGTCGGTAAGCGCGTAGCGCCAGGCATGATAAAAAAAGGCGCGGGCAAGATTATCAACATGTGCTCGATGATGAGTGTTTACGGGCGTAATTCAGTTTCCGCTTATGCGTCGGCCAAGGGTGGACTTAAGCTCCTGACGGCCAATATGTGCTGTGAATGGGCGAAGCATAATATTCAGGTGAATGGCATTGGCCCGGGATACATTGCCACCGCGCAAACGGCACCGATTCGCGAAGGCGGGCACCCCTTCAATGATTTGGTCATGATGCGTACACCGGCGGCACGCTGGGGCGAGCCGGAAGATATTGGCAACGCCGCGCTTTTCCTGTCGTCAAAGGCCAGCCAGTTTGTGAATGGGCATGTGCTGTACGTCGATGGCGGTATTCTGGCCAACTTCGGTTATGTGAAAGGCGAAAACGACATTTAGGTTGCTCGATATGGAGTTTATGGGCAGAGCTTTTTGTGCGGCCGTTTGTCTGTTGGTGTGCGTGGATTATTCCCATGCCAAACAGGCGGTTGCTGCTCTGCCGCAACTGGACAACCTGATTACCGTTGATTATTTGAAGCAACACTTGAGGGAAACTCAACCCCGGTTGGTTTTCACGCCAGAGCTCGTGGAAGAGCTTAAAGTCGGTATCAAAACCGATCCGGTGCTGAAAAACATGTATGCCGCCATCCGCCTGAATGCGGATGACATTCTTGCGCAGCCGTTATTGACGCGCAAGATGACTGGACGTCGGTTGTTGCATGTTTCCCGGGCAATGCTCTATCGGGTGAATATGCTCGGCGTGGTTGCTCTTGTTGAGGGCGACGCAAAAATGCTGAAGCGACTGGACGAGGAAATCCGGGCGGTGTGCGCATTTTCAGATTGGAACCCCGATCATTTTCTCGATGTGGCGGAAATGTCTTTGGCCGTGGCATTGGCGTTGGACTGGACTGCGGGACATTTGCCCCCCGCGACGTTTGACATCGCGATAACGGCCTTGATCGAAAAGGGGCTGAAGCCAAGCTGGCCGGAAGACGGTAGCCGGTGGCGCTATGCATACAGTGATAACAACTGGAATCAGGTCTGTAATGGTGGACTGATTGCTGCCGCGCTTGCGGTGGCTGACCAGGAGCCGGAGCTGGCGGCAAAAACCCTTCATCGGGCTCTTGAGGGTATGCCGAATGCCTTGATGCAGTATGCGCCGGACGGCGTTTATCCGGAAGGGTCGACTTATTGGTCGTATGGAACCGGTTTTACGGTGGTGACCGCTGCTATGCTCGAAAGCGCGCTCGGTTCTGATTTCGGGATTTCTACGATGCCGGGTTTTCTTGAAAGTGCAGTATTTCGTGCGCTCAGCATTGCGCCTTCGGGCATGTATTATAATTTTGCCGATTGCAGAGATCAGCGCAGTGAAAAAGGCGACACCACGCTGGCGTGGTTTGCGATGAAATCCGGAAATGCTTCTTTCTTCGAACGGGAACGTTTTTTGCAGGCACCGGCGGAGATGGGATCGCTGAATCGTTTGGACGGCGCCGCATTGGCGTGGCTGGTACAGTTTGAATCTCGAGAAGCGGAGGATTTCCCGACGGCTTGGAAGGGTGACGGTGCAAATCCGGTTGTTATTTTTAAAGGTGAGTCCGCCGACCCCCGCGGTTACTATTTTGGAGGCAAAGGCGGCCATGCCATTTCCAGCCATGGAAATATGGATGCTGGATCGTTTGTTTTTGAACTCAACGGTGTGCGATGGGTGCATGACCTCGGAAATCAATCGTATCACAAGCTCGAAAAAACGGGCTTCAATCTGTGGGGAAGAGAGCAAAAGAGTCAGCGTTGGACGTTACTGACGAAAAATAATTTCGGGCACAGCACGCTGACGGTGAATGGAGAACCGTTTGTTGTGAGCGGTTTTGCTCCATTGATTGATTATCAAGAAGGTGAATTTCCGCGGGTGTCTTTTGAATTAACCCCGGTTTATGGCCCCAATATGGAACGTGCGGTACGTCATTTTATTAAAGACGGGCCGACTTCGTTGGTGATTGACGATGAGCTTGAAGTGTCGAAATATACGAAGTTGATCACGTGGCAGCTCCTTACAACGGCTGAAGTTGAGCCGGTTGAAGGTGGAGCGATCTTGAGGCAGGCGGGAAGAAGCCTGCGGTTGGAAAACAGGAGTCATCCGGAGTTGAGGGTGGCGGTGGTTTCGCTGGATCCACCGCCGATGAAGCTGGATCGCCGAATAAACGAATTGAAACGAATTGAAATAGCCCTTCCTGCCCATGTGGCGGTGAATGGGAAAATTAGATTGAACATACGATTAGTTGAAGGAGATTGATGAAATGAAAAAACAACGTACGGCCATTCTATTAACGGGTCTTGTTCTGATGGGCGGGTTGACGGTACGGGCCGGAAAACCTTCGCCGGAGTCGGTTAAAGCCATCACGAAAAAGGTGGCGGACTGGCAGATCGAAACCTTTGAGGATTCCGCGAAATATCGCGCTATTCCGGCAGCTCGCCGCGCCCGGATGGAAAAAAAGGGCATGAAACTGGAGAAACACCATGATCTGGCGTGGCACCATGGTGCACTGTATGCCGGTATGATGGAATGGAGCCTTATTTCCCAGGATCCAAAATATACGGATTGGCTGGTCATGATCGGTGAGCGAAACGATTGGAAGCCCCATAAGCGTCCGTACCATGCGGATGACCATGCCGTCGGACAGTTTTATCTGAAGCTGTACGAACAGACCGGAAATAAAGCCATGATTGAACCCATTCAAACTCATTTTGATTGGATTTTGGAAAACCCGAAAACCGGTACGCTGGAATGGAAAGCGCGCCCGACCGATGCTCACTATCGTTGGGGTTGGTGCGATGCACTTTTCATGGCGCCTCCGGTCTGGGCCCGTTTGGCCAAAATTACCGGGGATCAGAAATATCTCGATTTCATGGATCAGGAATATCATGCCACCTACGATCTGTTGTGGGATAAAGACGAACGGCTGTTC
>CAKZQV010000093.1 GCA_937141895.1 uncultured Verrucomicrobiota bacterium | reverse complement strand
TTATCCCCGAATAGGGCTATAAACAAAGCTTAAGCCCAAGACGGGACAAGCTCTACATGGGCAACGGACGGCGTGAGGGGAAGCCACCTGACCTTCGACGGAACCAATGACCGGGTTGATCCATCTTTGTTCCTCCCGCAATGGAGTCCTTCGAATGCGGAAACCTGGGCGGTGTGGATCAAGGATGGGGGCGGCAACGGCAATGACCTCATTGTCGGTAATCGCCTGGATGGCACGACCTCGGCAGGAGGGCGGCTCTTTGCGAAGATGACCATGGCCGCGACTTCGGGGCGCTTTGTTTACAACGACGGTGACGCAACGGCGGGGGAATTCAGTGCATTAACGCCCGGCTACAACGGTAATTTTCCGGACGGCACCTGGGTTCATCTAGCCGTCGTTCGTGATGGTTCAGCATTTACCTTTTACATCGACGGGAACCGCGTCAACAGTTCGCCTTTGATGATTCCTTCTGGAGATATGCCTACGGCAGCCATACCGTTCTTTATGGGCGGCGAGGCTGGCAACAGCGGATCAGAACACTTCAAGGGCGGTCTGGATGATGTGGTGATCTACGACGAGGCGTTTATCGCGAGTGAAGTGATCGGTGTAATGAATGGAACCTATACATTCTAGTTCCATGAACCGTTGATGGCGAGCATACCATGCTTTCCTCCCGGCTAACGGGAGGGAAGGGGTGTTTGCCCGGTTGAAGGGCTGGAAACGCCGTTCGGGCTTGTCCATGAGAGCAAGTAACTGCTGTTGAGCTGTATGGATCGAGGGGGTTGGTGTGTTTACGCTTTAACCAGCAGGTGGTATTGCGGTAAAACCAACGTGCGCGAATTTTGATGTAGCCTAGGTTTGACTAGGCGGGGGTCGTGCATGGAGATGATTTATGAACCGCAAGGAACTTTTGAGGGCTGGCGCGCTGATACCAATCGGCCTGTCGACACTGCCTCTTTCTGCCGAGGTTGGCCCCGCTGGAACGTCCGAGGGTGCGGGATCATATCCAGCCAAGATCAAGATCAGCCTGAATGCTTTTTCCTTTAATACGGAACTGCGGAAACATTTGTCTGGAGAGCCGGGGGGCATGAGTCTGTTCGAGTTGCTGGAGTATTGTGCCCGGGTGGGATTCGATGCGGTTGATCCGACGGGATACTATTTTCCAGGTTATCCGGATCGCCCGGATGCTGCATTCGTCCGAAAATTCAAACGGGAAGCGCATCGGCTGGGATTGGAGATCAGCGGAACGGGAATCAAGACCGATTTTTCCAACAAAGATAAGGCCGTTCGGGAAGCCGGGCTGGCCATGACCAAAGAATGGGTGGAGGTGGCGGCAGGCATGGGAGCTCCTGTCCTGCGTGTGTTTGTGGGTCATCCGCCAAAAGGGATAGAGTGGAAAACCGCCGCCGGATGGGCGATTGAAGCGTTGGCGGAATGTGCGGAATATGGAAAGCAGGCCGGGGTTATTGTTGCCTTTCAGAATCATGCGGACATGATTAAGACGGCTGCAGAAACCCTTTACATTCTGAATCAGATACATTCGGACTGGTTGGGGCTGGTCGCCGATACCGGTTCTTTTATTACGGATAATCCGTACCATGATATCGAACAAGTGATCCCATACGCCGTGAACTGGCAATTAAAGGATTTGCTCGCCAGTCGACGGGGAGGGCCCATCGATGTAAAGGCTTTCACTCAGCTTCTCGTGAAGCATCATTATCGGGGTTATGTTCCCATCGAAGCGCTGCCCGAACGGGATGGGCGGGATGCGTTCAATCCCTACCAGGAGGTGGAAAAGCTCTATACCGCATTTCGAAGTGCCATTGAGGCATCAGGCGGCATCTGACCGCATTTACATTGTTCCAGTGTTTGGAGATTTATGAAGATCCGTTTGTCCATCTTAATACCGCTTATTTTATTCCTGATTATGGCTCATGGCGTGCGCGCAGCAACACCGCTCTATGAGAACTCTATCGTCTCCACGGATTTTGATTTTATTTTGGATAGCGATCCAAATGCGTTGTTGTCCGTTCGGTTTGTCGGCTTATCTCAACAGGAAATGCCGGATTGTCGGAATGATGAACTTTTTTCGAAAGCCTATATTTTTCAGACTACCTATCAGGACCATACCCGTGTGCAGATCTGGGCGCATCAAGATTTCGGCAATCAGGAAACGGCTGAGAATTATGTAAAAAAGCTGGCTGATGCCATCGGGCAACAACCGCATTTTAATCGCGTCATTCTTAACCATGTCGTGCTGCACAAGGGCGATGAAACGGCTTTTGCGGAAGAAGAGGGCAGGTTCTTTATCATCTATTCTGAAAACATGGATACCCGCATTCGTAACCACGATTTGCAGGAAACCGTATTCCACGAATGTGCACACGTGGCATTTGAATCAGCCCATGCTGAAGCACCCGCATGGCGTAAGGCGCAGCAGGCCGATGCCGGGTTCATCACGGCGTACGCGGCGCAACATCCTTTGAAAGAGGATCTGCCGGAATCGGCTTTATTTGCCTATGTGCTCCTGAATTATCCGGGACGCCTTGATAATGATGTTGAAAAGAGCGTGCAGCTGCAGATGCCGAACCGACTAACCTATTTCAGTGCGCTTCCCGGTTTTCGAAAGCATCAAAGTCAATAAGCCGGGCGTATGAAATAAACGGCACAGCCATACTCATCAGTGAGTGGACGCCCGTCTCCAGCATTGATTTCAGTGAGATTTCCGGTAATTTGAAACATGGTATTGCGTTGCATTTGAATGCACGGGATATCATCGTTTTTTTTAATTACCGCAATGAGCTGTTCTTATGAAGGGAGAGAGATGCAACGTAGCTGCTTTTTATTTTTTGTGATTCTCGGGTTGGCGCGAGGGGTGTGCGCAACGAACCCGATCATTACCCATATGTATACCGCCGATCCTTCGGCGCGGGTTTTTAATGATGTTTTGTACCTGTATCCCAGTCATGACCGAGATCAGGCACAGTGGTGGGATATGGAGGATTGGCATGTGTTCAGCACCACGAATATGGTCGACTACAAAGACCACGGTGTTGCTCTGGCTCTCAATGACATCAGCTGGGCGGATCAATATGCGTGGGCGCCGGACTGCATCGAACGAAACGGAAAATATTATTTTTATTTTCCGACAGACCAGGAGCATATCGGGGTGGCGGTGGGCGACCGCCCGGAAGGGCCGTTCAAGGATGCATTGGGAAAGCCGTTGCTGAGTAAGGGCGATCTGGGCGTGGTGTGCGACCGCGATTTTATCGACCCGTGCCCGTTTATTGATGATGATGGTAAAGCCTATCTCTTCGCCGGCCAGCACACCGTAAATGTGATCGAGCTCAACGAAGATATGATTTCCTATAAGGGGGAGGTTAAAATCGTTGAGGGCACGGATAAGTTTTTTGAGGCGATTTGGATCCATAAGCGCGACGGCATCTACTACCTGTCCTATTCCGGCGGTGGAAAGATTCAATACGCCATATCCGATAACGTGCTGGGACCGTATGCCTTTAAAGGTGTTATTTTTGATAAAGTGAACAGTCGCACGAACCATCATTCGATTGTTGAGTACAAGGGGAAATGGTATTTCTTTTATCACAATGCGGATCTTGCATTGAAAAATATTCCCGAAGGTTCCAAGGAGCGGAAATATATACGCTGGCGACGGTCGGTTTGTGTTGAAGAGCTTTTTTATAATGAAGATGGAACCATCCGGAAAGTGACTCAGACTAAAGCCGGCGTACCGCGGGTTAAGTGACTGGCCACCCTTCTTTGAAGGGTTAATGATGATGAACAGGGTATATAAAATGGTGTTGCTTATCGGTTTCGCATCAGCCTTGGAGCTGAGTGCTGCA
>CAKZQV010000092.1 GCA_937141895.1 uncultured Verrucomicrobiota bacterium | reverse complement strand
CTAAAACCGCTCCAGGCAAAGGATTATAAGGCACAAAAAAGGCCGATCAGTTGACCGGCCGCAGATTGTTGATAAACCCCACCATTGTGGCGGGGCTCTTCTTTTTGGGGTTAGCAGAATGCCGCTGAGTGTATCCCTCTTTTTTCCTGAAGTCCGAGGGCCACTCCGATTAAGATGGATCAGATCGACGCATATTCGGCCGATGAGGCGAAATGTACACATCAATAGCCGATCGAGCCCTTCCCGGGCCAGGAGCAGGGCTATTTTCTTGATGTTCTGGGCACAGGCCGCCATCAGGCACTGTTCCTGTACCTTGTCTATGCCCCTGAACCTCGCATACCGGTGCCCGTGAAACTCTTTGGCATCGGCAAAGCTGCGGTCGACGGTTTCTTTCCGTCTTTTGTAGATTCGTTTTCCGCGTTCCTCATAGCGATGGTTATTGATCGTTTCGCAGTGCTTTTCCCAGATGTGGCGGTGGATGACTTTCTGATGATTCCGGCTGAGGGTACATTCTTTCAGGCGCGGACATTGAGTACATAGGGCCGGATCTGATTTATATTCGTTACGTCCTTCACGGTTGGTGGTCGAGTAGGTGAGGACCTGCCCTTCATGACAGAGATAGCAGTCATAGTGTTCGTTGTAGAGGAACTCTCGTTTTTTGATCATACCGGGTTTGCCCATCGGGCGTTTATACGGCATCGCCCCGTAGATAATACGGTCGGATAACCCTTTGCAGGTCGGTGCAGTGATATAGCCGGCATCAATGCCCACGGCCTTGATATCAAAGCCGAAGCGTTCAACCTGAGAGTCGATCCGGTCCAGGTAAGGAACAGAGTCATGAACATTGCCGGGAGTTACATGGGCATCGGTGATGATCGCATGCCGCCCGTCGACGGTCCGGTGATCGAGATAGAAAAACCCTTTGGGCTTTCCGTCACGATGCATGAATCGCTGGCCGGATCTGTTGTGCTGGATTTACCTCCCGCTCTTTCGGCTCTTCAGCCTTTTCCTTCAGCGGTTTTTTGCCGTGCTCTTAACGTTCTGCGTTGATGTCGGCATTAAGATCATCTGTATAAGGTTTGACCGAAGCTCTAACCATCTTCTTTCTGTGCTTGCTCTTGTTCGCATTTGCTTTCAGATGAGTGGAATCGGTATAGAGCGTTTTTCCGTCGACCAGTTTGAACTTCACAGCCTGAAGAACAATCGCATCAAAAACATCCTGATAGACCTCCGTGCCGGCAAACCGGTCAATGCGGTTGCGACTGATGGAGGAATGGTCGGGCACCTTTCCGGTTAACCCAAGATCAAGGAACCAGCGATAAGCCGTATTCACCTCGAGGTCCCGCATCAGCCTGCGCTCGGAGCGAACCCCGAACAGATAACCGACGAACAGGATTTAAAACAGCGTGACCGGATCCAGCGGAGGCCGTCCATTGTCCTTACAGTATAAATGTTCGACCTTGTCATAGATAAAATCAAAGTCGATGAACTCGTCGATCTTGCGCAGGAGGTGATCCACCGGAACTAGCGATTCGATGCTGACGAGCTCCATTTCCGATTGATGAGAGGTTTTACGTTTCAGCATGCATTGACAATAATAAAGCTCCGGCGAAATCGCCAGAGCTTTATCAACAGTCTGAAAGCCCCGAACCGGGGCTTTTAATTAAGACAAATGCATTGGCTAAAAGGATGAAGGGGTATTCAACAAGGGGTCGCTGACCGTGACATTCCTCGCCGATTCATCCTTCGCCAATGCAAAGGTTACGCTGTCCGCGGAGTCGGGAGCAACGGTTACAATCTTGGTTATAAATCCATCAAGCTGGAGCTCAAACGTACGCTCTCCGCGCACCGGCTGCTTCAGCGGGGTTATTCCAATAAATTCTGCACCGCCGGGGCGGTAGACTTTTGCCCCGCTGGGCTTACTGTCAATCGTGACGATTTTGCCCAGATTACCGACCGTCTTTTTCAGCGGCACGGTAACTTTATGCTTGGATTCAGGGGAAAGGGTAAAGGGTTTAATGTCATACCCCTCTTTGTGCATTTCGAATGCCGTATCCTTATTCACAAGCACTTCCACCGGGGTCTTCCCCAGAAGCTCAATACCGCCCGAGCGGTAAAGTTTTGCACCCTCCGGTTTACTGAAGATGGTGACATACGGCTTTTTCTTGAGCTCAACCATAACTTCACTCGGAGAATCCGGAGCAATCATGATTTCAGCGGTTTGATATCGATCGTAGACCAGTTCAATTTCCATGTCGTCCTGAACCAGCTGACGAAATGGCGTATGGCCCAGCGTGACCCCACGATGCACAACCAGAGCACCTTCAGGTTTGGTGTAGACAATCACGATCGGTTCGCGCTGAAGCTCCACCAAGAACGGACTGACGGTCTCTTTATCGACTTCAAAAGCTTTGGAATAGTAGCCGTCTTTCCGCAGCTCCAAATGACGGGTGTCTTCAGCCGGCACGGCAAGCGGCGTCATCCCAAGAGACTTACCATCGGTTGTGAAAACATAGGCATTTTTTGGTTTACTGGCAATCAGCACTGAATTATCACGCATCAAATCCACCACGATATCCCCTTCCGGATCTTCCGGAATAGTGTATTTCATGGAGGCATAACCCGGTGCTTGGACTTCGAAGACGCGCCACGGTTTTTTATAATCAATGCGAAACGGCGTGCGACCCACACGTTCGCCATCAACAAAGAGCTCGGCGCCATCCGGGTTACTCAGCAAAAGCACCTTATCTCGGAGTATCAATTGAACATTAATGCTTTCCGGATCAAGAGGCGAAACGACCACGGTTTTGGAAAAATAGCCTGGCTTACGAACCACCAGCTCTTTTTCATTCGCAATCAAATGAACTCTATAGGGTGTTGTGCCCAGAGCCTGTTCTTCATTGCCTTTTTCATAGACATTCGCACCCGAAGGACTGCTGGATAACGTAACAGGAGCGCAACCGGTCAGACCTAGCGTCAGAATGAGCCCCGCCGCCATACTCATTATAATTACTGTTTTTCGGTTCATTTATCATACCCTTTGATTCGTTGATGTCCGTTTTAAATATAATTGCACCCATTCAAAAGCATTAACTGTTCCAATCATTGGAATAAATGGATATTTTTCCATCCTTTGGAACACGCCAATAGGGTTGACGACTTCCACGAAATCACCTTAACTTCAAACAATGAATCCAGAGAAATCATGGCCGCCTATCCTGAATTAGGCTGACACCTGTACCTCTTACGGACCAATCATGGTACCCAACCCCCTCTCTCCTACCTTTATGAGCAAAACTACAATACATTTTGACAATGCCAGCGAAGCCCGCGAAATCGGATCGGTTGTGGAGCCGTTGACCGAACGTATTGAACAGGATTTCGGTCTTGAACTCGTTCTGCGCGATCTCAATGCAATCATCGAGGGCGAGGAAGAACCCGCCAGGCGAATTTCCGGATTTATCGAGGAATTACGCGAAGTCAGCAGCCGGACGCAGCTCGACCGCCAGGCCGTGGATTATGCCTACGAGGCCCTCAGCCGTGGAGAAGATAACGTTTTTGAAAAGCTTTCGAGTATTCGGATCGATGTAAGCCCGCGCAAACCAGCCGTTTTCCCGAAAACACTCGG
>CAKZQV010000091.1 GCA_937141895.1 uncultured Verrucomicrobiota bacterium | reverse complement strand
TGTGGATTGTGGCGTTTCTTGTGATAAAAGGTGCTCCGGTTATTCGGCAGGAATATTATACGCCGCTTGCGCCGGAGGGCTGGGGCAAACTATTGCCGACGGCGGCTTTGGTATTCATCAGTTATATCGGGGTAACCAAAGTCGCCAGCATGGCCGAAGAGATGAAAAACCCGAACCGCAACCTTCCGGCCGGTATGTTTCTGTCGCTGGTCTCGATTCTGATTTTATACGGGTTAGTGGTTTCGGTGGTGGTCGGAATTGTGCCGGCCGAGCAGCTCTATAGCAGCTTAACACCCCTGAGCGATGCCGCCGCCATTGCCATCGGTCCACACGGGAAAATATGGGTGAGTATCGCCGCTGCTCTGGCTTTTGCCACCACGGCCAATGCCGGCATCATGTCGGCCAGCCGCTACCTCCTGGCCATTGTAGCGGTCACCGGTCTTGAGCGGATTGCCAAACTGGCCAGCACCTTTCAGCTGCTCGTTTTTGCTTTTGTAAACATTGCCGTGATTGTGATGCGCGCGAGCTGGATCAAAAGCTACGATCCTGGTTTCCGGAGTCCGCTATACCCCTGGATGCAAATCATTGGCATCATGATTTCGGTTGTACTCATTCCAGAGATGGGTCTGCTTTCCAGTATCTTTGCCATGGGCCTCGTGGCCATCGGTGTGGTTTGGCACAACCTCTATGTGAAGCCGCGGGTTGAACCGCAGTTCGGGGCCGTGGCCAAGATGGCGGAACGCATGGGCGAACGGTTGCTGGAACGCAATGCTGACGCCATGGGGCTGGGTTCCCGAAAAGACCCAACCCGCCATCTGCGGTTTTTAGCGGAAATTGCGCGGCGGGCCGAAAATCCTGATTTTATTCCAAAGTGGCTGGATGCGGCAGACGTATCCTCCCTGACCGGGCACCTGCTTGGAGATGACGCGGAATAAACAGGAGGTCGCTTCGGCCTTAATCCGGTGTAGGGCGGGCTTCTTTCGAAGAAAGAGCACGCAGAAAAAGGAGACCAAAATGAATACTGTTACTGCAATAATGAACCGCAAGAAGGATATGCCCATGGCATCGCTCATCGATGTGGTGTTTCTGTTGCTGGTCTATTTTATGGTGACGTCATCGCTGGTCAAAAAAGAAGCGGACTTGTCCTTCAAGATTCCAATCCTTGGAAACCCGCTTGAGGGCCATCCTGTAGAACTTTGCGTGGAACTGGATGATGCCGGCATGGTTTCGGTGGAGGGGGAGCGTTTTTCAGGCCGGGACGAACTTTTCCAACGATTGGAACTTTTAAAAGCCGTGGCGGATGCATCGCAAAACGAAGTCATCGTCAGCGTATCCCCGACCGACCGAACAAACCATGGCGCCATTGTGCCGGTGATGGATGCCTGCGCGGCTGCTGAAATTCGTGATATTTCGTTCAGTACCGAGCTGTAGGAATAAAAAAAGACTCCGAAAAATCGGAGTCTTAAATCAATGGCGAGGATGACGGGACTCGAACCCGCAACCTCCAGCGTGACAGGCTGGCGCTCTAACCAATTGAGCTACACCCCCGTTGAAAGAGCGCATATAGTATTGATTTCGGCGGATCGCGCAAGTTGAAATCTTCACTTTTTTTTCAGCGCCTTCATAACCCCTTGCAAACACCCGTTTATTGTGAGAATTCCCTATATTTTATGCGGTCATGAGTAAAATCCTGAGGCTGAAAATGAGGCGATACTTTGTGTGCAGATAAAATAGGGGTTCATGGCTTTCTTTTTAACTGAAGGATACTTATGTTCCCTTTTGAAAGAGGAAAACGGGCCCGCCATTTTATACTTCAAAAGAAATAATGATAAAGGCTGTCCGGGAAGTTCTGATTAAAAACTCTTGGATTTGAATTATGCATACAGTGATAAAGTATATCGTCGTATTTCTCATCAGTCTCGTCTCGTCGTGGATTCTGGTTCCTTTTGTCAAGAAGCTGGCTCCAGCCCTGAAAATGGTGGATGAACCGGACGAGCGTCGTATTCATAAAACACCGATTCCGCGTTGCGGTGGTATTGCGGTATTTATCGCAACCCACTTGGCGTTGCTGGTCGTATTTTTCGGGCCTTGGCAAAATCTCGGGGGATTCACTCAGTTTAAGGAGTGGCTCTGTATCTTGGCGGGTTCAACCATTTTGCTGCTGATCGGGATCTTTGATGATATTTTCGATATGAAGTCCTGGTTCAAGCTGTTGGGTCAGCTGGGCGTGGCTTTTATCATGTATCTCGGCGGTTTTTCGTTTGAGGGATTTCTGGGCATTGAGCTGGCGTGGTACATCAATATGGGAGCAACCCTGTTCTGGTTTGCATTGCTGATTAATGCTTTTAACCTGATCGACGGTATGGACGGGGCCTGTGCCGGGCTGGGGATGATTGCGAGTGCCGGGTTGGCTGGAATGTTGCTCTCTCTGTCTCAACCCACGGATGCGCTCGTTTTGATTGCGCTGGCCGGGGCCTGCCTTGGGTTTCTGCGGTATAACTTTAACCCGGCGTCCATTTTTCTTGGGGATTGCGGCAGCATGTTTATCGGTTTTCTACTGGCGGCGGTGTCTCTGAAGGCCAATGTAAAACAACAGATGGTGGTGGCACTCGTCGTTCCGTTGCTGGCTGTTGGGGTGCCGGCCTTTGATGTCATTTTAGCCGTATGGCGCCGCATGGGTCGAAAGCTGGTTTCCATGATCAGGGGCGATGGAGTAGCTACCAAGGTATTTGGTCCTGATCTGGATCATATTCACCATAAGCTGATGCGCAGCGGTATGACCCAGCGTAAAGCGGCCATCGCGCTCTATGGAGCGGCCATATTTATCTGTGTGATTGCGTTGGGTGCAACGGCCTTGAATGATAACCGGACGGCTTTTCTGATGGTCGGCATGATTGTGGTGATTCATGTGGTGGTTCGCAAGATGGCCCAGATTGAACTTTGGACCACGACACAGGTGATGCTGGAGGGCGTGCGCCGTCCGCGCAATCTTGTTGGGATACTCGTGGCGACCGGTTGGGATATCTCGAGCCTACTGTTTGCCACCTATTTCGTGTTTGGTCTGGTGCTTGGTCGATCCTTTTCGGTGGTTCACCTTGCGGTCTGTGTGGCGATTCCTTTTGCTACGATTTATTTCTATAACATCTACAAAGTCGTGTGGACCCGTTCGCGCAGTTCTCAGCTGATTGTGCTGTTCCTGCAGTTGCTGGCCGGTGAATCGCTAGCCTATGTGGCGTTGCTCTGGGCGTCGGACCTCACGGCAGGAGAGATTGCCCTGGGGCTTTGTCTGCATACGGTCATTTCGGGAGTCGGAATCATTGGCGCGCGCGCTTCGCTGCGCATTGCCCGCGATCTCAGCGCCTGGCTGCGCTGTTCGGTCAGCACAGATAACGACCTGAATACCCTGATTCTCGGGGCCGGGGAAAATGCCCTTTTATA
The DNA here is from genome assembly GCA_937141895.1 of uncultured Verrucomicrobiota bacterium. Classification (GTDB taxonomy): domain Bacteria; phylum Verrucomicrobiota; class Kiritimatiellia; order Kiritimatiellales; family Pontiellaceae; genus Pontiella. Next base: position 190 of record CAKZQV010000091.1, on the reverse strand, counting down.
CCTGCGCCAGGCATCGTTCGAAGATCAACAGAGGGCCCCTCGGAAAATTGTCGGTTTAGTTGATGACAACCCGGCTTTATATCACAAATCGGTCTATGGATTTCCAGTGCTTGGAAACTTTTCGGAACTCGAAGAGGTGATCAAAGAGCAGGGGATCAATGAACTGATCTTTACGCACTATTATGATGAT